>JAATFK010000042.1 GCA_015655225.1 Solirubrobacterales bacterium
CGCTGGGGCGCCGAGCGCCAGGGCGACCTCTTCGCCCGCGCGTTCGGCTTCCCGCTGACGGTGGCCTAGCGCTAGAGCAGCGGGTAGCGCTCGCCGAGCGTGCTGAGGCTGAGCGCGACCGCGCTGCCGATCGCGGCGCCGGCCATGATGCTCGGCAGGGTCGGCCAGTTCGGACAGCGGGCCAGCACGGTCATCATCGCGCTGACGCTGACGACGCCGCCGACGGCGGCGCACTGCTGCTGACGTCGATCCTCCACGTGCGTCCTCCTGCTCCGGTCGTGGGGCTTGGCGTTTCCTCCAGCCTCGCGACTATGGAACGAACTCCCTGCACGCGGAAGGGTTCTTCACGGGACCGTCACGCTCTTCACGGGACTGTCACGTCGGCCGTGGGCCGCGCCGGTCCGGCGCGACCCACACGGCGCGGCCCTCAGGCGAGCGCTTCCACCCCGGCCTGGCGCGACTCCTCCGCCAGCTCCGCCTGCCGCTCGCGCCCGGGCACCAGCAGCGCGCAGATCACGCCGACCGCGAGCACCGCCGCGCCGACCCACAGCGCCGGCACGACGCCGTCGGTGAACGCCTGCGGCGAGGCGTAGGAGCCGGAGCCGGAGAAGACCGTCGCGAGCACCGAGACGCCGAGCACGCCGCCGACCTCGCGCATCGTGCTGGTCGCCCCCGACGCCTGCCCGGCCTCGCTCGGCCGCACCGACGAGAGCACGACGTTGGCCGCCGGCGCGAACACCATCGCCATCCCCGCCCCCGCCATCACGAACGGGATCACGAGGTGGCTGTACGGCGTCGTCGGCGCGGAGATCGCCGCGAGCCACGCGAGCCCTCCCGACTGCAGCGCCAGGCCGAGCGCCATCAGCGGCCGCGAGCCGATCCGGTCCGACAGGATCCCCGCGATCGGCGCGACGATCATCGTCGTGCCGGTCCACGGCAGCGTCCGCAGCCCGGCCTCCAGCGGCGTGTAGTGCTGCGCCGTCTGGAAGAACTGGGCGAGCAGGAAGATCGCCCCGAAGGCGCCGAAGTACATCGCGATCGAGACGCCGCTGGTGGCGGAGAACGCGCGACTGCGGAAGAAGCGCATCGGCAGCATCGGCTCCGGCGTGCGCAGCTCCCACCACACGAACGAGCCGAGCGTGACGATCGCGACGGCCAGCGAGGCGACCACCGTCGCGCTGGTCCAGCCGAGGTCCTGCGCCTTCACGATCCCGAACGTCAGCGCCAGCAGCCCGATGCCGGCGAGCGCGAGGCCCGGCCCGTCGATGCGCCGGCCGGCGCCGCGCGACTCGGTCAGCCGCAGCGCCGCGAGCGGCGCCAGCACGAGCCCGACCGGCACGTTGAGCCAGAAGATCCAGTGCCACGAGATGCCCTGCACGACGGCGCCGCCGACGACCGGCCCGAGCGCGACGCCGAGGCCGCTGACGCCCGACCAGATGCCGAGCGCGAGCCCGCGTCTGCCGGCCGGGAAGACCTCCGAGAGGAGCGCCAGCGAGAGCGGCATGACGGCCGCTGCGCCCGCGCCCTGAACCGCCCGCGCGACGATCAGCGCGCTCGCGCTGGGCGACAGCGCGGCCGCCGCGGAGGCGAGCGTGAAGAGCGTCAGGCCGGTCGTGAAGATCCGCTTGCGGCCGAACCGGTCGCCGAGCGCGGAGGCCGGCAGCAGCAGCACCGCGAACGCGAGCGTGTAGGCGTTGACGGTCCACTCGAGGCCCGAGATCGACGCGCCGAGGTCGACGCGGATCGAGGGCAGCGCGGTCGTCACGACGAGGTTGTCGAGCGTGACCATGAAGAGCGCGAAGCTCGTCACGATCGACGTCCAGATCTGGAGTCTGCGGGTCATCGCGGTCCTTCCTCTCTGCAAATAGTGTGTGAGTGATCACTCATCAGATGGGCAAAAAAAAGGGGGTCGCCTGCTCGTCGTGGCTAGCCGCAGAGCTTTCCGCCCAGGCCGTCCTTGCCGACCAGCAGCGCGCGCGCCCACGGCTGGTCGATGTCGGTGGCGTCCATGCCCGCCAGGACGGTCAGCAGCATCCCGTGGGCGAAGAAGCCCTGCAGCTCCTCGGGCGTCGCGTCCGAGACGCGGTCGACCAGCTCGTAGAGCTTGCCGTAGCCGTTGCGGACGGCGTCGCGGACGCCGGGATCGTCGCCCGAGGCGGCGGCGAACGCGTGCAGCGTGGCGCGCAGAGTCTCGGGGTCTCTCAGCAGCTCGACGTAGGCGGCCGCCATGTGGTCGAGCGGCGGCTCACCGGCCGCCCGAGCCCGCTCCGCGGCGCGTGCCATCGCGTCCTCGACGCGACCCATGCAGCGGTCCACGGCGGCGACGTAGAGCGCCGCCTTGGTCGGAAAGAGGCGGAACAGGTACGCCTGCGAGATGCCCGCCGCGCGGGCGATCTCGGTCGTGGGCGTGCCGTGGTAGCCGTGCTCGGCGAAGACCCGGACGGCGGCCTCGACGAGCGCCTCGCGCCGCTCGGCGGCGGTCGAGAGCTGACGGCTGGAGGTGGGGGTGGACGGCGCCATGAGGTGTGAGTATGCACTCACTCACACCTCATGTCAACCGTGCGCGTCCGGGCGCTGGCCCGGGGTGATTCCGTGCGCTAGCCCTTGTGCGTGAACTGCTGGAGGTTCACCACCGTCGAGATGTTCGGGCCGACCGTCGGGTCGGCGACGACGTTGACGCGCATCGCGCCACGCGCCTTCAGCAGCGACTGGCCCAGCGTGTTGAGCTGGAAGTGCACGAAGCCACCGCTGTTCGCCTTGATCGTGAAGTTCCCGCGCGTGCCGAGCGTCTTGCCGCTGCGCGTGATCGTCACGCTCGTGCCGGTCGAGTTGGCCGTCCCGATCGCGGCGAGGAACACCGCGCCGACGCCGTGCTGGTCGGCGAACGCGCTCTGCCCGAAGAACGACAGCGTCGTCTGGCCGGGCGTGAACGTCGCGTCCGCGCCGGTGCTGACGCCGCTGCCGGGGCCGACCGCGACGAGCCGGTAGTGGTAGACCGTGCCGGGCGTCAGGCCGCTGAGGTTGCCGGAGACGCCGACCGGCGAGGTGCCCGCGCCGGCGCTCTGCGGCGCCGTCTGGGAGCCGTAGTTGGCGGTCGGGCCGTACTCGAAGTAGTACGACGAGGCGACGCCGTTCGGGTTGACCGAGCCGTTGAGGGTCGCGGTCGTGCCGGTCGCGACCGTCGCGCTGCCGGTCGTCGCGGTCGGGACGGCCGACGGGGGCGGCGGCGTGCCGGTGGTCGCGAGCGTCTGGTCGGCGCCGACCACGGTGCCGCTCGGGTTCGTCGCGATCACGCGGAAGTGATAGGTCGAGCCCTGGTTCAGGCCCGTCAGGTTGGCGTTCACGTTGATCGCCGCGGTGCCGTCGCCGGCCGACTGGGTGGCCGTGTTCTGGCCGTAGTTCGTCGTCAGCCCGTACTGGAAGCTGTAGCTCGTCGCCGAGCCCTGCGGGTTGACGGTGCCGGCGATCGTCGCCGTCGTGTTGGTGAGTGCAGACGCCGCTCCGGTCGCCACGGTGGGCGCTCCGGCTGCCAGCGCCGATCCTGCGGAGAGCGCGAGGGCGCTCGTCAGGACGGCGAGGGTTGCGACGCCACGTGCAGCAAATCGCCGCATGAAGGACCTCCGAGAGGGTCGTTGGCGTGTACGGGTTCCAACCGTGAGTTCGCCACGGAGTTGCGGAGTGCCTGGCCTCTCGGTCCGCTGAACGGGATCCTGCACCGCGTCGCGGCACGCCGGCGCGGCGGCTCCTGCCGCCGCGCCGACGTCGCCGCGCGCTTCGCTAGCTGGTCGTCGTCGTGCCGCCCGCGCCGCCGCCGGCCGGCGGCGCGCCGCCCTGGCCGCCGCCGCGCCCGAACTGCGGCAGGTCCGACGCGCACGCTCTGCTCGCGGCGATGAACTTCGGGTCTCTCTGGTTGACCTTGCTGGAGTCGAACACCGGCCCTCTGCCGGTCGTGTTCGGCGCCGGCAGGTCGTAGCCGTGCTGTCTGACGCACGCGACGAATCTCGTGATCGCCGCTCTGTAGGTGGCGCTATTGAAGCGTCTGCCACCGAAGCCGCCTCTGCCGCCTCTGCCGCCGAACGTCACGCCGCATCTTCTGAACGCGGCCTGCATTCTCGTGCGCTGCGCGCTCGACTGGCCTCTGCCGCCGCCGAAGAAGCCTCTGCCGGCGCCCGCCGGCGGCGCGCCGTTCGTCCCGGTGCCGGTCGGTCTGCCCTGACCCGGTCTGCGCTGCGGCAGCGTGACGCCCTGCGCTCTGAGGCAGGCGATCGTTCTGGCGCTCTGTCTGAAGCCGCCCGCTCTGCCGCCGGTCGTGCTCGTGCCGGTCGAGGTCGAGGCGGTCGTGCTCGAACTGCTCGACGAGGACGAGCCGCAGGCGGCCAGCAGCAGCGCCGACGCGAGCACGGCCACGAGGCCGAGCACGAGCCTGAGGCGCCTGGGACGACGTGGTGATGCGGAGTTCATTGTCTTCCTCATGTCTTGGTCTGTGTGGTGCGGCGCGCGGCGATCAGCCGCCCGCGCCGTCTCTGCCGAAGAGCGAGCCGACCGCGCTGGCCGCGCCGCCGCCCGATCTGCCGCCGGTCGTGCTCGCCGCCGGGCTGGCGCTGATCGACGTCGCCGTGATCGCGCCGTTCTTCGTCGTGCCCTGGATCACGACGCTCTCGCCCGGGTTGATCGCGCTCACCTTGCTCGTGATCGTGCGGCGCACGGTCGCACTGGCGGCGGGCTTCACCTTCAGCGTGTTGCCGTTCGTGTCGGTGACGTAGAGCGTGTTGCCGTCGACCGAGGAGACGGTCCCGATCGTCGCGTTCGCCCCCGCCCCGCCGGCCGCGCCGCCGAAGCCGCCGCGCCCGGCGAACCCGCCGCCGGCCGCGCCGCCCGCCCCGCTGCCGCCGGCC
>JAATFK010000080.1 GCA_015655225.1 Solirubrobacterales bacterium
ACGCCGTCGGTCACGATCAGCGCGCCCCGGCCCTCCGCCTCGCGCAGTCCCCATTCGAGGTGCTCGACGTCGCCGTGGCGGTAGACGAACACGTCGGCGTGCGAGAGCCGGCAGCCGTCGACGACCGACGGGTGGTTCTGCTCGTCGGAGAAGACGACGTCGCCGCGCCGCGCGAGCGCGCCGATCACGCCGAGGCTCGCGAGGTAGCCGGAGCCGAACAGGAGCGCCGCCTGGCGCCGCTGGAAGGCGGCAAGTCGCTCCTCCAGCCGGCGGTGGATCGTCATCGTGCCGCCCGCCAGCCGCGAGCCGCCCGCGCCGACGCCCCAGCGCATCGCCGCCTCGGCCGCCGCCTCGCGCACCCCCGGGTGGTCGGCGAGGCCGAGGTAGTTGCTCGAGCAGAGCAGCAGCATCGGCTTGCCGTCGAGGACGATGCGCGGACCCTGCGGCCCGCTGACGAGCCGGGTGCGGCGCCCCAGCCCGAGCTGCTCCAGTTCGTCGAGCCGCGCTTCGATCTCGATCATGCGCGTACGGTAGGCGCCCCGTCGGACGACATAACACCGCAGATCGCCGTTATTTGGGGTGAGTGCCCTACCGTCGCCGCAGGTAGACGCCGACGATGTCGACGAGCTGGCGGCCGCGGTGCGCGAAGCCGCGCGGCGTGCGGCCGGTCGCGCGGTGCTCCAGGTCGAGCCGCACCTCGGCCACGCGGTAGCCGGCACGGGCGGCGTCGATCGTCATCGCGGTCTCCATCCCGAAGCGCGGCGCGAACGGCACGAGCGCCGGCAGCATCTCCGCCCGCAGCGCCCGCTGGCCCGAGATCGGCGTCTCCACGACGATCCCGCCGCGCCGGAGGATCGCCCAGCGCGCGAAGCGCACGACGACCCCGAAGCCGCCCCCGACGCGCCGCGAGAACGAGGCGACGGCGAGGTCCGCGCGGCCCGAGCGCACCTCCTCGACGAGCGGCCCGAGCGCCCCCGCGCTCGCGCCCAGGTCGCCGTCGCAGAGCAGGATCACGGGCGGGTGCTCGGCGCGCGTCGCCTGCAGCAGCAGCTTGGCCGCGAGCGTCGCGGTCCCGCCCTTCCCCTGCGGTCGTGGCGAGCGGACGACCTCGGCGCCGTGGGCGGCCGCCACCTCGGCGGTCCCGTCGGTCGAGCCGTCGTCCGCCACGATCGTCCTCGCGTGTGGGAACGCGAGCGCCAGCGCCGCCAGCGTCGCGGGCAGCCGATCGGCCTCGTCGCGGGCCGCGACGACGACGATCGGGTCGAAGCTCGTCGCGCGACTGGGTGCAGGGGCGGAGGGCATCCGGGGCGGCTATTGTGGCGATCCGCGGAGCCGTCTGCGGCGCCGATCCCGTTCTTGCGCGACAGGAGGTTCAGCGTGGCTGACGTCGAGGCTCACATCACCGGCACGGTCTGGAGAATCGAGGTCGCGGTGGGCGACACGGTCGACGAGGGCGACACCGTCGTCATCCTCGAGTCGATGAAGATGGAGATGCCGGTCGAGGCCGAGGATCCCGGCGTCGTCAGAGAGATCCGCTGCGCGGAGGGCCAGGCGGTCTCCGAGGGCGAGACGCTCGTCGTCCTCGAATAGCGGATGCCCGGCCAGCTGCTGGTCGCCGAGCCGGCTCCCGGCGTCGCGCGGCTGACGATCTCCAACCCCGGCAAGCGCGGCGCGCTCGACCGCCCGCTGCTGGGGGCGCTGCGCGCGACGCTCGCCCGGCTGGACGCTCGCTGCGTCGTCCTGACCGGGGAGGACCGCGCGTTCTGCGCCGGCTACGACATCGGCGAGCTGATGTCCGACGGCTACGACGACGCCGAGCCCGACGGCGGCGGTGAGCACCCCTTCCAGGCGGCGCTGGCGGCCGTCGAGGCGTACCCGTATCCGGTGTTGGCGGCGCTCAACGGCTACGCGATCGGCGGTGGACTGGAGCTGGCGATCGCGTGCGACCTGCGGATCGCGGCCGAGGGGATCCAGCTCGGGATGCCGCCCGCGAAGCTCGGTGTCGTCTACAACCACGGCGGCATCAACCGCTTCGTCAC
>JAATFK010000292.1 GCA_015655225.1 Solirubrobacterales bacterium
CCGAGCAGCGCCGAGACCTCCGAGCCCGCCTGCACGAAGCGGAAGATGTTGTCGATGAACAGGAGCACGTCCTGGCCCTCGTCGCGGAAGTACTCCGCCATCGTCAGGCCGGACAGCGCGACGCGCATGCGCGCTCCGGGGGGCTCGTTCATCTGGCCGAAGACGAGCATCGTTCTCTCGAGCGTGCCCGACTCTCTCATCTCGAGCCAGAGGTCGTTGCCCTCGCGGGTGCGCTCGCCGACGCCGCAGAAGGCCGAGAGGCCGCCGTGCTCGCGGGCGAGGTTGTCGATCAGCTCCTGGATCAGGACCGTCTTGCCGACGCCGGCGCCGCCGAAGAGGCCGACCTTGCCGCCTCTCGCGTAGGGCGCGAGCAGGTCGATCACCTTGATGCCGGTCTCGAACATCTCGGTCGTCGGCGTCAGGTCCTCGACGCTCGGAGCGTCGGCGTGGATCGGCCGGCGCTCGTCGGCGTCGACGTCGCCCATCAGGTCGATCGGGTCGCCGAGCACGTTGAAGATGCGGCCGAGCGTGGCGCGGCCGACCGGGACCGTGATCGGTCCGCCGGTGTCGACGACTTCAGCGCCGCGCGAGAGGCCGTCGGTCGAGTCCATCGCGACCGCGCGGACGCGGTCGTCGCCGAGGTGCTGCTGGACCTCGCAGACGAGCAGCTCCTCCTCGGCGCCGGCGGAGATGCCCTCGGCCTCCTCCTCGCGGTTGGCGGCCGTGCGCTTGATCGTGATCGCGTTGTTGATCTCGGGCAGCTTGTCGGGGAAGACGGCCTCGATGACGACGCCCTGGATCTCCTCGATGCGCCCGACGTTGCGGGTGGTGGGTTCGGCTGTTGCTGACATGGTTCGGGTCTCCTGAGGGATCTAGCTGAGGGCTTCCGCGCCCGCAACGACTTCCATGATCTCCTGCGTGATCTCGGCCTGGCGGGCGCGGTTCATCTCGAGCGTGAGGTCGTCGATGATGTCGCCGGCGTTGTCCGACGCGCTCCGCATCGCGGTCATGCGGGCGCCCAGCTCGGACGCCGTCGACTCCAGCAGCGCGCGATAGATCGAGATCTCGACGTAGTCGGGGACGAGCCGCCGCAGGATCTCCTCCGGCTCCGGCTCGTACTCGACCAGCGCGTGCGGCGCGCCAGACGGGTGCTCCTCGCTGTCGCGATCCTCGTCGGTCTCCTCGAGGATCGTCGCCTGCTGGAGCGGCAGCAGCGTCTCGCGCCGCACCTCCTGCTGGATCGGCGAGACGTAGCCGTTGTAGAGGATCTCGACGCGGTCGACCTCGCCGTCGACGTACGCGGCCATCAGCGCGGAGGCGATCTCGCGCGCGTTCGCGTACGTCGGCCGCTCGGTGAAGCCGGTGAAGCCCTGCCGCGGCTCGGTGCCGCGGAACGTCAGCGACGAGACGCCGCGGCGGCCGGTCGCGTAGTAGACGATCTCGCGGCCGTCGGCCTGGTAGTCGGCCGCCGTGCGCGTGCCGGCGCGGATGATCTGCGAGTTGAAGGCGCCCGCGAGGCCGCGGTCGGCGGTCACCAGCAGCAGCGCGACGCGCTGCTCGCTCTCGTGCTCGTTCAGGATCGGCAGCGACGGCACGTTGCCGGCCGCCTCCGCCGCCTGGCGCGTCATCCGCCGGATCGCGGTCGCGTACGGCCGCAGCGCGGCGATGCGCGTCTCCGCGCGCCGCAGCCGCGCTGCCGCGACCATCTCCATCGCGCGCGTGATCTTCTGGATGTTCTTGACCGACGCGATGCGGTTCTTGACGTCTCGCTGCTGAGCCATGGGCTGTTCGGGGCGGCCGCGGCGCTAGGCCGTGGCGGCCGCCGCCTCTTGCTCCGGGGCACCGGCAGCCGCCGAGTCGTCGGTGGCCGCGCTCGCGCCGCCGACGGGCGGGGCGGTGTCGTCGTCGCTGATCGCGTGGCCGTCCTCGTCGAGGTCGTAGCCGAAGTCGTCGGCGAAGCTCTCGACCAGGCCGTGGACCGCCTTCTGCGTCTCGTCGGACCAGTCGCCTCCGGCGATTCTCTCGCGCAGGTCGCCGGCCTCGGAGTGGGCGCGGCGGGTCAGGTCGACGAGGAACTTCTGCACTCTCGCGACCTCGACACGGTCGAGGAAGCCGTTCGTCGCGGCATAGATCTGGATCACCTGGTCCTCGACGGCCAGCGGCGAGCGCTCGTTCTGGTTGAGCGTGCGCACGAGCCGCTCGCCACGGGCGAGCGTCCGCTGCGTGTCGGCGTCGAGGTCGGAGCCGAACTGGGCGAACGCCTCCAGCTCGCGGTACTGCGACAGCTCCAGCTTGATGCGACCGGCGACTCTTCTCATCGGTCTGATCTGGGCGTTGCCGCCGACGCGCGAGACGGAGATGCCGACGTTGATCGCCGGGCGGACGCCGGAGAAGAACAATCTCGGCTCGAGGAAGATCTGCCCGTCGGTGTCCGAGATCACGTTGGTCGGGTTGTAGGCGGGGCGGCCGCGGCCCTGCGTCCGGTGGATGGGGAGCGCCGCCACCAAGCCGCCGCCGAGGTCGTCGTCCAGTCTGACGGCGCG
>JAATFK010000209.1 GCA_015655225.1 Solirubrobacterales bacterium
CCTGCGGCGGCGCGAAGTAGCTCGTGCTGAGCCGGTTGAAGCAGGTCATCGGACCGGATGCGGCGCTCGGGCAGGCCGACTGCGACAGCTGCGGCGTGGTGCCGTCGGCGCTGGCCTCGCCCGTCATGTACGGGTCAAACGGCGTCTCGCCGCCGACGTAGCGGCGGAAGAACTCCGACATCGTCGCAAGGCCCGCCTTCTCCTGGTCGCCCATCAGGACGGGGTCGCCGGAGAAGAAGTTCGCCGAGCCCGGCGTCGCCGTGCCCCACGTGTAGGAGCCCTGCGTCAGGCGGATGTTGTTCGGGTCGGTCGTGCGGTTCGGCCCGCACGCCTGGTCGTCCACCGTCGAGTCGTCGCCGTCGGCGGCCCACTCGGTGTTGAACGCGTCGTGGTTGGCGCCCTGCAGGATCATCTGGATCCGCGGGAACGGGTCGGACGGGTCGATCCGCAGGCTGCGCGAGAACAGACGCACGCCCTGCAGGTTCGACACGTCGCCGTCGCACGCGCCGGCCTCGAGGCCGAACACGGTGCCGTACGGCGCGCGCCGCTCGTAGTCGACCGGCGAGAGCGACAGCACCGCCCGGATCGTGTACCGACGACCCGGAGCCGGACGCGTCCGGTTGTAGTCGAGGAAGCTCGACACGGCGTCGCCGCCGCGCGAGTGGCCCATCAGGCCGATGCGGTTGAAGTCGATCTTGCCGACGAGCTGCGTGCCGACGTTGTCGTTCGCGTCGACCGGCAGACCACCCGGCTGGTTGGCCTGGTAGAGACCGTCGAGGGCGGCGGCGATCAGCAGACGACGCTGGTGCATGCCCTTGCCGTAGGCGTTGTCCTGGTAGTAGATCAACTGGTCCTGGTCGAGCGAGAAGACGACGTAGCCCCAGCTCGCCAGGTTCTGCGCGAGGTAGGCATAGCCGGTGTCGTTGCGGTTGAAGGTCGAGCAGTTCGCGCCCGTCCCCGCCACGTGACAGCTGCCGTGGTTGCCGTGCACGAGCACGATCAGCGGCGCCTCGGTGGTCGTGTCGCTCGGGTAGTAGAGCGAGCCGCGCACCTGCAGCGAGGCCGCGTTCGACGCGCTCGGCGTCGTCGCGGTCGGAGAGCCGCCGGTTCCGTTCGGCTCCTCGAGGTTGACGAGGCCGAGCTTCGCCTCACCCGCGTCCCCGGGCGCACCCGGGGTGGTCGGGGTGATGCTCATCGTCGTGACCGGATGGGGTCCGTCGATCATCGGGTCAGGGAGCGCGGCGGCGTTCGCCATCGCCGGGAGGATGGCGACGATCACGCTCATCAGCACGAGCGCGAGCAGTGCCTTCAGCGAGTTGCGGGACGGTGTCACGTGGTCTCCAGGGGAGTGAGTCGCTGCTTGGGTTCGATTGGTCATGCCGCTAGCCCCGCTTCACAGCGAGCGTGGCGGAGACGCTGCCCTTGGACCCCGTGTTGCTTCTCACGGCGATCTTCAGCTTGAGCGTCCCTGCCTTGGCCTTGAGGGCCTTGGCGGCCTTGCTGCTGAGGACGAGCGTCAGCGACGCGGTCTTCCCTCTGGCGACGCTCTTCTTGAGCGAGACCTTGTAGGAGGACTTGCCGACCTTCAGCGTGCCGGTGACCGTGACCGTGGCGGTCTTGGCGGTCGCCTGCAGGAGCTTCGCGGTGCCGATCGTCAGCTTCGAGCCGCCCTTGATCGAACGCGTCAGCGTCAGGAGCACCGGCCCACCCTGGACCGTGACCTTCGTCTTCGTCGTCGACTTCGGGTAGGTGACGAGATGGCTCGTCGAGGTCGCGCTGGCCGATCCGGAGCTGACCTTGCAGCTGACGCGCGAGTCCGCGTCGGCGGCGACCAGCTTGTACGTCGACTTCGTCGCCTTGGCGATCGACGTCGAGCCCCGCAGCCACTGGTAGCTGACGCCCGGCGTGGTCGTCTTGCACGTGAGCGTCTTGCCGACCACCGGGGTGCCGCTGACGGTCGGCTTGGCCGGTCCGACGCCGGAGCCCGTGAGGGCGACGGTGACGGGTCCGAGCGAGCCCGGAGCGGAGTAGCTGACCATCACGTAGCCGGCGTGCGCCGCGACCGCGACCGGATCGAAGCTGACGTTCACCAGGCAGGACGCGCCCGGTGCGAGCGTCGTCGAGGCGGTGCAGCTCGAGCCCGGCGCGACGGCGAAGCCGGAGCCGGCGGTCGTGAGCCCGGTCAGCGTCAGCGGCGCGGTGCCGCTGTCGGTGACCGCGAACGCCTTCGTCGTCGTCTGGCCGACCGTCTGGGCGCCGAACGCGAGCGCCGTCGGGGCGACCGTGATCGGCTGGTAGTTGGCCGCCGCCGCAACGTTCACGTGGATCGTGGTGGAGGTGACCGCGCCGGCTGCGTTCGTCGCGGTGGCGGTCAGCGTGACCGTCGTGCCGATCTCCTGAGCGGAGGGGATCCACGAGAACACGTACGGCGTGTGGCCGACCGTTCCGACCGGCACGCCGTTGGCCGTGAGGCTGACGGACGAGATGCCGAACGCGTCGGTCGGGACGACGACCGGAGCCGTGTCGGTGCCCGCCGTGACGGTCGAGCCGTCGAGCGGGTCGACGATCGCGACGCCGGGGGCGTCGTCGGTCGTCGCGCCCGGCACCGAGAGGGCGGCCGGGGCCGACGTCAGGATGCCCGGGGTGACGCTCTCGGTCGGCGGGGTATTGGTGTTGAGGCCGGAGACCGTCTGGCAGCCCGCGGCCGGCGTCGTGCCGATGTCGACCGGGCCGGTCGAGCAGCCCCACCAGTTCCCGCCGCCGCCGCCCGAGCCGTTCGCGAGCGCGGGAGCGGCGATGCTGACGGTCTCGCCGCCGGCGACGCCACCGGCGTCGATCGCGGCGTTGAAGAGCCCGACGGTGTTGTTGGTGACGCTGTCGCCGTCCATGAAGAACGACGGGACGGCCGTGTTGTTCGGATCCTGCGCGCTCGTGTCGGCCGCGGCCAGCAGCACGCCGTAGCTGTTCGTGACGATTCTGGTTCTGCTGTCGGTCGCGGTGCCGAGATTGTTGGTGATCTCACTCGACGTGATCGAGCCGCGCTGTCCGCCGCGGTACTCGATGCCGACCTGGCCGACGGTCGTACCGCCGTTCCCGACGACCCGCGTGTGGTCGACGTAGCCATAGGAGATGATGCCGGAGTTCGTGACCGGGATCGTCGCGTCGGGGGCGTAGGTGTCGTCGAACAGGATGCCGCCGGCGAGGTAGCCAGTGACGAGGTCGTTCATCACGTTGACCTGGCGCCGGACGGTGCCGAGGCCCGCGCCCTGGAGCGTGTCGCTCTGGACGATGCCGTAGCCATAGGGCTCGGTCGACACGTTCGAGCCGACCGTGGACGGGCTGGCGATCGGGCCGATCACGCTGTTGCTGATCGTGCCGGACGTGTTGAAGAACGCGAGGTCGGCCTCGGCGTAGGCGTTCGGCGACTCGATCGTGACGCCGGAGATGTTGACGCCGTTCTCGTCGGCGTCGGTCGAGCCGAGCGACTGGCGCGAGATCGTCACGACGTTGCCGCCGCCGTCACGCAGGTACGGGACGGCTCTGCCGTTCGAGTCGGTGCCGGCGAGCGAGATGCCGGCGGACGCGGCGGGCTCGATGATCACTCTGTCGGCGCCGGCGCCGACGATGTTCAGCGGCTTGGTGATCGTGAGGCCGTTGTGCGAGCCGGGCTGAGCCGGGCTGGCGGCGCTGGAGACGGGAGTCGAGGACTCTCTGTAGGTGCCGGCGCAGACGACGATCGTGTCACGCGGAGCGGCCTGGTTGACCGCCGCTTGAATCGATGTGAAGCCGGCGTTCGGGCACTGCTGCTTGTCGTCGTCGACGGTGTACGTCGAGGCGAGCGCAGCTGCGGTGGCGACGGCGGTTATGACGCCGCAGAGAAGCACTGCGGTTCGGCATGCACGGCCGAGCGAGATGTGCATCACGGGTATGGGGACCTCGGGGCCTGAGGGTGGGAAAGGACAGGGACGTGTCGGCCGCCGAGTGTGTCGGCGGCCGCGCGCGCTGTCCTTGGCCCGTCGGTCCAGACCGCATGGCCAACATGTCAGAGTCGACCCGCGGTGACCCCGAAGGATGCCGGTATCGCCAACGGCGCGCGTTAGTAAACAGCGACGGACGCCGTGATGTCCGCGTAAGGACATGGTGAGTGACCAGTAAGACGCGCGCGAGAACGACCGAGCGCGCCGTCGGCAGAGCCGGCGGCGCGCGGTGCTTCGCGGCGAGCCTCAGGGTGAGGTCGAGCCCTAGCGCTAGGCTCGGCGCTCGCGCGCGAGCAGGCGGAAGGCCTTGAGGCCGAGTCCGAGCCGCTCGCGGTGCTCGCTGGTGGCCGGGTCGAGTCCGGTCAGCTCACGGATGCGGTCGAGGCGGTACGCGATCGTGTGACGGTGGGCGTAGATCTTCGCGGCGGTCGCGTTCATGTTGCCGTTCAGCTCGAGGTAGGTCGCAAGCGTCTCGACGAGATCGGTGCGGTGGTGCTCGTCGTAGCGGACGAGCGGTGAGACGGTCGCCTCGTAGAGCGCGTTGACCTCGTCGGGATGGGAGGCCATCAGCCGCAGCAGCAGCCGGTAGGTGCCGCTGACGGCGGCCGAGTCCTCGCTCGGCGTGTCCGCCAGCCCCTCGACGTCGAGCATGAACTCGGCCTCCTCGAGCGCGTGGCGCAGGCGGGCCGGGTCGCGGTGGATGCTGGAGACGCCGAGCGTCCCGTGCGCCCGCAGGCGCTCCGCGATCCGCCGGGCGCGCTCCTCCGCGACCGCGACGCTGCCCCCGCCGGCGAGCGGCAGCAGGGCGTAGAGGCGCTCGTCGACCTGGCCGGCGAGGGCGCCGGGCACGCTGTCGGCGATCAGTGCGACGACGTGGCCGGGGCGGTCGCCGGTCAACCGCATGCAGAGCGCGATCGCGCCCTCGCTGAGGTCGCAGCCGAGGCGCGCGGCGCGGCGCACGAGCGTGCGCGCGTCGATCTCCTCCGGCCCCAGCACCTGCTCCAGCAGCGAGCCGTGGACCGCCTGCTCGACGCTCGCGCGCAGCTCGAGCGCGGCGAGGTGGCTGGTCGCGGCGGTCGCCGCGATCTGCAGGCACTCGTTCGCGAGCGCGTCGCGAACGCCCGTGCCGCTCGCGTCCGCCAGCAGCAGGACCGAGCCGACGACCTCGCCGCGGCGGGATATCGGGACCTCGGCACGAAGCTGCGCGGGGATCTCGACCGGGCGCTCCTGGAGGTGCTCGCGCACGTAGATCGCCAGCTGCTCGGTTACGCGCGTCTCTTGGAGTGGTGCTGCCACGGCGAGCCGCACCCGCGGGATCACGATCGCGACCGGGCTGCCGACGGCGGCGGCGGTCAGCGTCGCGACCCGCTCGACGTCGTGATCCCAGAGGACCGCGTCGAGCGTCTGGGCGGAGAGCGCTCTGAGGTGGTCGAGCGCACCGAGCGGAAGCGTCGGCGTACCCGTGGCGGCAAGCAGGTGTACGGACATTGATTCGACGGCCGCTGCGGGGGACGGGCCGCGGCGGTTCGGGCATTTTGCATGGTGTCAACAGTTCTGTCGTTGTCCCGATGTCCAAACTCGACCGACTGGTCGGGAGACGGGTCACACTCGATCGCGGGGCGCTGCGGCGCTACTCTTGAAGGCGGACGTACCGTCGCGCTGGCCGTTCCGCCCCCCATCCAGCGCGTGGCCGAAATCTTTCAGGGGAACGGACGGAGGAGTTGCCTCGATGGCAATCATCAGGTCGTCGGACCCCAGCGCGAAGCAGGCACGAGCGACGGAGAAGATCGCGCAGTTCAAGGCCGAGCAGCAGCGGCTGAAGGACGCCGCGTCGGATCGGCGCGCGGCCGCCGCAGCTGCCGCCGAGGCGAGACGCGCGGGCCAGAGCCCGCCGAGCGGTCAGTGATGGACGACGAGGCACCCGACGACAGCGCGATCCAGGCGACCGTCGCCCGGCTGGCACGTCCGATCAGAACGGGCGGCCACGCGATCCAGCGCGCCGCGATCCTCGCCGAGGGTCCCGACTTCGGCCGCATCGAGGCGTGGATCCTCGAGCACGGCGGCGCCGGCGAGAACAGCGCCGTGGCCGCCGGCGGCGGCCTGCACGCCGACCGCATCAACGCGAATCGGCGCAGCACCAGCGCGACGCCGGTGCGCTACGTGCTGCCGCCCGGCGCGCTGCAGTAGCCCGGCCGGCTCCCGAATGGCCCGCCACCCCCCGACGACCGGGGGGTGGGACGCTGGCGCGACGAAGCGGATCGGCCCGCTCGGTCGATAGAGTCCGCCGCGGACGTGCACCTCTTTGTAAGCGAAGCAACCGGGCCACTCACGGGGGAGCTGTTCGTCCCCAGCTCCAAGTACCACGCGCACCGCGCGTTGATGCTGGCATCGCTGGCCCATGGCACGAGCCGGATCGTCGGTCTCTCCGACGCGAGACACGTGCGCTCGACGATCGAGGTCCTGCGCGGCCTCGGGATCGGCATCGAGGTCGGCCGCGACGGCTTCCTCGTCCACGGCGGTCCCTACTGGCCGCGCCGCGAGGCGGTCTCGGTCGGCAGCTCCGGTACGACCCTCTACTTCATGATCGGGCTCGCGTCGCTCGCGCACGCGCCCGTCACGCTGACCGGCCAGAAGTACTTCCAGCGCCGCCCCGTCGGGCCGCTGCTGGAGGCGCTCACCCAGCTCGGGATCCGGCTCGACTCCGACCAGGCGCGGCCGCCGATCACCGTGCAGCCCTCGCGCCCGACCGGCGGCCACGTGCAGATCGCGGGGACGCTCTCGCAGTGGATCTCGGGGCTGCTGATGGTCGCGCCGTTCGCGACTGGACCGACCGTCGTCGAGGTCCAGGGCGAGCTGAACGAGCAGCCCTACGTCGAGCTGACCGTGAACATGATGCGTCAGTTCGGCCTCGAGGTCGAGGTCGCGCCCGACTGGCGCCGTTTCGAGATCGCGCCCAACCAGGAGGCGCGCCCGACGACGATCGCGCTGCCGCCCGACATCGGCTCGGCCGCGTTCGGCCTCGCCGCGACCGCGATCCACCCCGCCGACGTCGTCTTCCACGGGCTGACCGAGACGACCGCCGACCGGATCGACCACCCGGAGGCCCACTTCCTCGACGTCGTCAGCGAGATGGGGCTGCCGATGGCGTTCGATCCGTCGGTCGGCGCGGTCCGCGTCAAGCACGACGGCATAACGTTGCGCGGGGTCGACGTCGACTGTCGCCCGATGCCCGACATGCTGCCGATCCTGGCGGCGCTCGGCGCGTTCGCCGAGGGTGAGACGCGCTTCGACAACATCGCGCACGTGCGGCTGAAGGAGTCCGACCGCGTCGTCTCGATGCTCCAGCTCAACCGCATGGGCGGCGACGTGGCGGTCGAGGGCGAGCAGCTCGTCGTGCGCGGCGGACGGCCGCTGACGGGCGCGCCGCTGTCGTCCTACAACGACCACCGCGTCCACATGTCGCTCGCCGTCGCCGCCTCGCGCGCCCGCGGCGAGTCGAGCCTCACGTACCCCAACGCGTATCGCATCTCCTATCCCGCGTTCCTCGACGACATGCGGACGCTGGGGATCCCGATGGCGATCGAGGATGACCGCGACCGCGCTCCCGCCAGCGCCGCTGTCGAGTCGGTCGCGATCGACCAGGCGGCCGAGCTGCCGATCACCGACTGGGTCGCGCGCTGGGTGCGCGAGCGCCCGGCCGAGACGGCGATCGTCGACGTGCGCGAGAGCGCGACGCGCGCCTGGAGCTGGCGCGCGCTCGACGAGGCCGCCGACCGCACGGCGTCGCTGCTGCTGGAGCTGGGCGTCGCGCCCGGCGAGACGGTCGCCTACCAGCTGCCGAACTGGGGCGAGTTCGTCGTGCTGACGCTCGCGGCGCTGAAGATCGGCGCCGTCTGCTGCCCGCTGATGCCGATCTTCCGCGAGCGCGAGGTCGCGAACGCCCTCGTGCGCTCGCGCGCGCGGGTCTTCGTCACCGCCGAGCGCTTCCGCGGCCGCCACCACCTGCAGGAGACGGTCGCGGTGCTCGACGCGACACAGGACCTCTCGATCGAGCACGTGCTGGTCGTCTCCAGCGGCGAGACGAAGCCGGAGCTGCCGGCCGACGGCACCGTCCGCTGGCACGACTTCGCCGCCGCGACCGCCACCCGCCCGGTCGACGCGGCCGCGCTCGCGGCGCGCAGACCGGCGCCCGACGCGCTCGCGCAGCTGCTCTTCACCTCCGGCACCTCGGGCGAGCCGAAGGGCGTCCTGCACCGCTTCGACGCGCTCACGCGCGCGGCGATGATGGAGGTCGAGCACCTCGGGCTGGGGCGCGACGACCGCATGTTCATCCCGACCCCGCTCGCGCACCAGACCGGCTTCCTCTACGGCATGTGGCTGGCGTTCGCGCTCGGCTCGGCGCAGATCCTCCAGGACGCGTGGGAGCCGCTGCGGGCGGCGCGCGCGCTGCGCGAGTGGAACGGCACCTTCATCCAGGCGGCGACGCCGTTCCTCAGCGACCTCGTCCGGGTCGTCGAGGAGGGCGAGGTGCGCCCGCCTGCGCTGCGGATCTTCGTCGTCACCGGCGCGGCCGTGCCGCGGGTGCTGGCGGAGCGCGCGACGCGCGTGCTCGACGCCGCCGTCTGCGGCGCCTGGGGCTCGACCGAGTCGTGCCTCGGCGCGCTCGCGGCGCCCGAGGACGACCCCGCGAAGGTGTGGGGGACCGACGGCCGCGCGCTCGCCGGCACGCGCCTGCGCGTGACCGACGACGACGGCGTCGTGCTCGGCCCCGGCCAGGAGGGCAACTTCGAGGTCTTCAGCCGCTGCATGTTCGCCGGCTACCTCGACCATCCCGAGTGGACCGAGGCCGCCTTCACGCCAGACGGCTGGTACCGCAGCGGCGACCTCGCGACGATCGACGCGGACGGCTTCCTGCACCTCACCGGCCGCGTCAAGGACGTGATCAACCGCGGCGGGGAGAAGGTCCCGGTCGCCGAGATCGAGCAGCTGCTGCACGAGCACGAGGCGATCGAGGACGTCGCGATCGTCGCGATGCCGGATGCGCGGCTGGGCGAGCGGGCGGTCGCGTTCGTCGTGCTGCGCGAGGGCGCTCCCGAGCTCGACCTCGACGCGGTCCGCGCCTATCTCGACGGCCTCCACGTCGCGAAGCCGTTCTGGCCCGAGCGGCTGGAGCCGATCGACCGCCTGCCGCGCAACCCCGTCGGCAAGATCCAGAAGTTCGTGCTGCGGGACCTCGCCAGGGACTTCACCCCGTCGCCCTCCACCGACAAGGAACGCGTCTCGTGACCCAAGCCGCCACCATCGCCGCCGACGCCGTCGACGAGGCCGAGCTCGCCGCCCTCAAGGCCGAGATCGCCGCCTACGTCGCGAACGAGGGCGAGGCCTGGACGCGCCGGATCGAGGACGAGCGGGCGGTCCCGCCGGAGCTGCGCGAGGAGCTGAAGGAGCGCGGCTACCTGTCGCTCGCCGGCCCGCGCGAGTACGGCGGCCGGGGGATCCCGTTCTCGCGCTACCTCGAGCTGCTGGAGCTGTTCTCGATGTCGCACGCGGCGCTGCGGATGATCGTGCACGTCGCCAACGGCGTCTGGCGCGCGGTCGACCAGTTCGCGACCGAGGACCAGCGCGAGCAGTGGGTGCTGCCGGCCGTGACGGGCGGCAACACGATCGCGTTCACGCTCACGGAGCCGACCGCCGGCACCGGCGCCGACCTGCGCTGCACGGTCGAGCGCGAGGGCGACACGTACTTCCTCAGCGGCGAGAAGCACCTGATCACCTTCGGTCTCACGTGCGACAACTGGCTGCTGTTCGCCCGCGCGGCGGGCACGACCGGCAAGGACGGGACGGTCGCGCTGATGGTCCCGCGCGACACGCCCGGCGTCGAGGCGATCGACATGGGCGAGTCGATGGGCGTGCGCGGCTCCGACCACGCGCACCTCGTCTTCGACCGCGCGCCGGTCCCGGTCGCCAACCGCCTCGGCGACGAGGGCCGCGGCCTCGAGGTCGCGTTCGGCGGCTTCCTGACGCCGAGCCGGATCGCGGTCGGGATGACCTGCGTCGGTCTCGCGCGCCGCGCGCAGGAGCTGGCGATCGACCACGCGAAGGCGCGCGAGACGTTCGGCAAGCCGCTCGCCGCGCGCCAGGCGATCTCGTTCGCGCTGGCCGAGAACGCGGCCGACATCGTGGCGGCGCGCCAGCTCGTCCTGCACGCCGCGCGCGAGTGGGAGAAGGGCGCGCCCGAGGCCTCGACGCTCTCCTCGATGGCGAAGCTCGTCGCCGTCGACATGATCTCGCGCGTGACCGACAAGGCGCTCCAGGTGCACGGCGGGATCGGCTTCTGGAACTCGGAGCCGATCGAGCGCGTCTACCGCGACGCGCGCGCGCAGCGCTTCGAGGAGGGCACGAACGAGATCCAGAAGACGATCATCGCGCGCGACGTGCTCACCGGGGCGTTCGCGTCGTGAGCGCCGCTTTCGCCGCCGGCAAGGTCGCGCTGATCACCGGCAGCTCACGCGGGATCGGTCGGGCGCTCGCGCTGACGCTCGCGGCCGACGGCGCCTCGCTCGTCGTCAACTACAAGCGCAACGCCGAGCTGGCGGCGCAGACGGTCGCCGAGATCGAGGCGGCCGGGGGACGCGGGATCGCGGTCCAGGCCGACATGGAGGAGCCCGACGACGTCGCGCGCCTGTTCGCCGCCGCCGCCGAGGAGTACGGCCGGCTCGACTACTTCGTCGGCAACGCCGCCGCGAGCGCGTTCAAGTCAATTTTGGACCTTAAGCTCCACCACCTCGACCGCTCCTACGCGATGAACATCCGCGCGTTCGTGCTCGGCGTGCAGGCGGCGGTGCCGCTGATGACCGGCGGCGGACGGATCGTCGCGCTCTCCAGCTACGGCTCGATCCGCGCCTACCCGACCTACGCCAACCTCGGCGCCGCGAAGGCCGCGCTGGAGGCGTGGGTCCGCTACATGGCGGTCGAGTTCGCGCCGCTCGGAATCAACGTCAACGCCGTCAATGGCGGCATCATCGAGTCCGACTCGTCCGCCTACTTCTACAACGTCGAGGGGATGCCGGACCTGCACGAGCAGGTGCTGCCGAAGATCCCGGCGCAGCGCCAGGGCACCGTCCAGGAGGTCGCCGACGTGGTCGCCTTCCTGCTCGACCCGCGCTCGGAGTACATCACCGGGCAGTCGCTCGTCGTCGACGGCGGCCTCAGCATCGTCGCGCCGCCGTTCTTCGAGGACGCGACCGGGCCGCTGCGGCTGCCGACGCGCGAGGACGCGACCACCGGCTCCTGATGGGCGACGCCGCGGCGTCGCTCCCGCACGCCCTCTCGCCCGCCGCGATCGGCTCGCTGCGGCTGCCGCACCGGATCGTCACCGGCTCGATGCACCTCGGCACGGAGGCGGCCGGCGACGGCGGCGCCGCGCTCGCCGCCTTCTACGCCGAGCGCGCGCGTGGCGGCGCGGGACTGATCGTGACCGGCGGCTGGGCCGTCTCGCGCGTCGGCGCGGGCGGGCGCAGCTACGGCTTCGTCAACGAGGACGCGGGGGCGGTCGCGCTCGAACGGGCCGCCGTCGCGGTGCGCGGGGCGCGCGAGCGCGGCGAGGCCGAGGCGTCGATCGCACTGCAGCTGTTCCACGCCGGGCGCTACGCGTTCGAGGACGCGTTCGGGCTGCAGCCGGTCGCGCCGTCGGTCGTGCCGAGCCGCTTCTCGGGGGCGACGCCGCGCGCGCTCCGCGACGGCGAGGTGCGGGCGGTGATCGCGGACTTCGCGTCGGCAGCGCGACGGGCCGTCGCGCTCGGGTTCGACGCGGTCGAGCTGATGGGCTCGGAGGGCTACCTCGTCGACCAGTTCCTCTCGCCGCTGACGAACCTCCGCGACGACGCGTGGGGCGGCGACCTCGCCGGGCGGATGCGCTTCGGGCTGGAGCTGGCGCGCGCGGTCCGCGCGGCCGTGGGGGAGGGCTTCCCGCTGCTCTTCCGCCTGACCGGCGCCGACTTCATCCCCGGCTCGACGCCGCGCGAGGACGTGCTTGCGTTCGCGGCAGCGCTGGCGGCCGAGGGGGTCGACGCGCTCAACGTCGGGATCGGCTGGCACGAGTCGCCCGTGCCGACGGTGCAGGGCGTCGTCCCACCCGGTGTCTGGACGCCGGTCGCGGCGGCCGTGAAGGCGGCCGTGGGACCGTCGGTGCCCGTGATCGCCGGCAACCGCGTGAATCGTTTGGAGGACGCCGAGACGCTCTTGGCGGCGGGCGGGATCGACCTCGTCGCGATGGCGCGGCCGTTCCTCGCCGACCCGGAGCTGGTCGCGCGCGGGCGGGCGGGACGGCCGGTGAACATCTGCATCGCCTGCAATCAGGCGTGCATCGACCGCTCGATCGGCGACGGGCACGTCTCCTGCCTCGTCAACCCGCGGGCGGGGCACGAGCTGGAGTTCCCGGTCGGTGGTGCGGCGGGCGGCGCCGCAGGTCGCTTCGCGGTGATCGGCGGCGGGCCGGCCGGGCTGGAGGCGGCGCGCGCGCTCGCGTCGCTCGGCCAGCGGGTCGAGCTGTTCGAGGCGGGCGCCGAGCTGGGCGGCCAGTTCC
>JAATFK010000111.1 GCA_015655225.1 Solirubrobacterales bacterium
AGGCCGGAGACCTCGTTCGTCAGGATGAGCTTCGACATGTAGGTCCTCCGATCAGCGGCAGGCGCCGGCATAGGGGAGGAGCGCCATCTCACGGGCGTTCTTCACGGCCGTGGCGATGAGGCGCTGCTCCTGGACGGACACCCCGGTGATGCGGCGCGAACGGATCTTGCCGCGCTCGGAGACGAACTTGCGAAGGGTCGCGACGTCCTTGTAGTCGATGACGCCGACGGTCACCGACTTCGGCGGCGCGGCGTTCTTGCCGTCGCGCCCCTTGAGACGCGGCTTGCGGCGGTCGCCGCTGCTGCTACTGCTGCTCTTTCCAGCCATTTGAATTCCTTAGATCAATGAATGCTTGCCGATCCGACGCGTCGGATCAGAACGGGGTGTCGTCCGCGT
This sequence comes from Solirubrobacterales bacterium, assembly GCA_015655225.1. Classification (GTDB taxonomy): domain Bacteria; phylum Actinomycetota; class Thermoleophilia; order Solirubrobacterales; family Solirubrobacteraceae; genus Conexibacter. The sequence continues at coordinate 397 of JAATFK010000111.1, forward strand.
AAGCGCCCGGCGCGTTCCACACGTCGCCGCCAGCCGCGCTGCCACCGGCTGCACCGGCGGCCGGGGCGCTCGGAGCGCCCCATGCGTCATCGGCCGCGCCGCGTGAGCCGCCGCCCTGCGTGCCGCCCGCGGCACGCGTCACCGACGCGGTCGCGTAGCGGAGCGAGGGGCCGATCTCGTCGACCTGGAGCTCGATCGCGGTGCGGTTGTTGCCCTCGCGGTCCTGGTAGTTCCGCTGCACGAGACGGCCCTGCGCCATGACGCGCATGCCCTTCGTGAGCGACGACGCGACGTGCTCGGCGAACTCGGCCCAGCAGGACGCGCGGAGGAACAGGGCCTCGCCGTCCTTCCACTCGTTCGAGTTGCGGTCGAAGTTCCTCGGCGTCGAGGCGATGGTGAAGTTCGCCACGGCGCGACCCGACTGCGTGTAGCGCAGCTCCGGGTCGGCCGTGAGGTTCCCCACGACCGTGATGACGGTCTCGCCGGCCATGGTCCTACTCGGCCTTCTCCGCGACCGCGACCGCCGCAGCGGCTGCGGTCGCCTTCGCGGCGGCCTTCTGCGCACGGCGCTCGACGGTGGCCTTGGCGTGCGAGGCGATCGACACCGCGTGCTCCTTGCGGAGCACCTTGGTGCGGAGGACGGCCTCGTTGAGGTTGAGCTGTCGGTCGAGCTCGACCGACGCGTCCGACGTCGACGTGAAGTCGATGACGGCGTAGATGCCCTCGGCCTTCTTCGCGATCGGGTACGCGAGGCGACGACGTCCCCAGATGTCGACGTTGTCGACACTGCCGCCGTCCGCACGGACGACGTTGAGGAACTTGTCGAGGCTCGGGGCCACGGTCCGCTCGTCGAGCTCAGGGTCGAGTATGACCATGAGCTCGTACTGCTGCTGGTGCGTCACAAACCCACCTCCTTCGGTCTTGACGGCCGCCGGCCCTGTGCCGGCAGCAGGAGGATGTGATGCGTGCGCCTCGAAAGGCGACCCTCAAGGGTAGCAGAGTTGCCCCTCCGCGCAGCATCCCCTTCTCCCCTCCTCCGCGCGTGCGGCCCGCTGAGCGCGTCGACTTCCGACATTCATGGGCCAGGAATCCCCACGATCAGTCGGAAGTCGACGCGCTCGGCGAGCTGCGGGACCTGGTGCGCGGGATGCCGCCCTCGGTGAGGATGCGCTCGAGGCGAGCGGGGCGGAGGGCATCCATCCAGTCCCAGCGCAGACAGAAGCGCCGGTGGCGTCGTCGGATCCGGTCCTCGCGAGCCTTCTCCGCCAGCACCACCTGGGCGACGTCCCTGCCCCGCGTGTACTCGTCCCGCAGGTACTTCCCGACTCCGTCCATCTCGCCGAACGTCGAATGCTCCGGCCAGTCGAAGTCGACCACATCGTCGGGCCCGTCCGGTCGTGGCATCCGGACCTGCAGCTGAGGTGCGACGAAGCCGAGCTGATGCATCCGGACCCGGCTCAGCGATTCCCCCGGCGACTGCGCGCGACCGTCCGCGAACTCGATCGCGCGCCGCGCCGCCCTGACGCCGCGCACCGCGCCGGCGTCGACGGCGCGCTCGCGCAGCAGGTCGCGCAGCGCCTCCCCGTCCTCCGAGCCGTTGAGCGCATGGTCCAGCGCGAGGACGGCACCTGCGAGGTCCCGCGTGCGCGCCAGGTCGAGCAGGGTGCGCGGCAGCGAGGTGACGAGCAGGCCGTCGATCGGCACGACATCGTCCGCCTCGAGGCGGTCCTGATGCCAGCGGACCCCGTTGCGCGAGGGCGGCCGCGTCCCGGCGGCGGCGATCAGCGAGACCCGGTCCGGCCAGCGCCCGAGCCTCGGCAGGCCGTGGACGAGCGCCGCGGCCTCGAATCCGAGGACGCGCCCCCGACTCCTCCGGGTCCCCACCGCGGCGCGGATCCGCGCGGCGAACTGCTGCGCGGACGAGGTCTGCCAGCCCGCGGACGGGGCGAAGACCCCGGCGCGCACTCGGACCATCCGGCCGGAGGCGGCCCCGCGCTCGGCGCGGCGCGCGGCGG
>JAATFK010000124.1 GCA_015655225.1 Solirubrobacterales bacterium
ACGAGCCCGACGAACCGCCGCACGCGGCCAGTCCGGTCGCGATGAGTGCGACCCCGGCAGCAGTGATGAGAGCGCGCAACTTCATGATTCTCCTTGGATCTGTCTCAGGTGGTGGGTGTGGGATGCGCAGACTCACTGCGCCGGGAGCCCCGGCGGACAGAGAGGACGGCAACGACGGTGAAGACGACTCAGGTCTTCCAGCGCGCGTAGCGGCTCTCGATCAGACCGACGCCGCGGACGAGCAGGATTCCGAGCACTGCGAGGACCACCAGGCATGCGAACGCGTTGTCGGTGTTGAAGGCGTTGGCCTGCTGGCTGATGTAGTAGCCGATGCCCTCGTTGGACATGAAGAACTCGGCGACGATCGCACCGACGAGCGCGCGGCCGACTGCCACGCGGATCCCGGACAGCACGTACGGCAGCGAAGCCGGCACGACGACGGTGAGGATCGTCCGCGTGCGCGAGATGCAGAACGCGCGCGGCACGCGCAGCAGCCGCTCCGAGATGTTGTGGACCCCGTCGGTGGTGTTGAAGATCAACGGGAACAGCGTCGACCAGAGGACGATCACGACCTTCGCCGTGTCGTTGATCCCGAAGGCGATGATGATGATCGGCAGGACCGCGATGTACGGAACCGCCTGGAACGCCGAGATCAACGGCCTGGTCATGTAGTCGAGCGGCTTGAAGCTGCCGACCGCGATCCCGATCGGAACCCCGGCCGCGATCGAGATCAGCAGGCCGTAGATGACGATCTTCAAGGTCGCCCAGAGGTTGCTCCAGAACGAGCTCTCGCCGAGCAGGCGCCAGAGTGCGCTGGCCCAGCCGCTCGGCGAGCTGTAGAACCGCTCGTCGATGACGCCGCTGTGGCTCAGGACCTGCCATGCCGCGAGGAACAGCGCGATCCCGAAGATCCCCCACAGCCACGCCGCCGCTCCGAGCGGGAGGCGCGGGCGTCGGGCGACGATCGCGGTGCGATCACGGGTGTCGGTGGTCTCGATCACCGCGCCACCGCCCCCAGCTCGGCGCTGGTCTCCAGCTCGTCGCCGGCCTCCATCAGCTCGGCGATCCGGTCGACGTAGCCCCGCAGCTCGCTGCCGCGCTTGGCGTCGTGGGACCGCGGACGCGGCAACTCGACGTCGACGATCGCCCGGATGCGGGCCGGACCGGGCGTCATCACGATCACCTGATCGGCGAGGTAGACCGCCTCGACGAGATCATGGGTGACGAACACGGCGGTGCGTCGCTGCCCGTTGCGGTCCGGCACGTCCTGCCAGATCCGCGTCAGCTCGGTCTGCAGCGTGGAGCGCGTCTGCGGGTCGAGCGCGCTGAACGGCTCGTCGAGCAGGATCACGTCGGGGTCGATGGCGAGCGCGCGTGCGAGGTTGACGCGTTGCTGCATGCCGCCGGACAGCTCGGAGGGATGCGCGTCGGCGAAGTCGGTCAGCCCGACGATCTCGATCAGCTCATCGACTCGCCGCACGGCTTCCTTGTCGCGACGGCGCCGCCCGAGCCCGAACAGGATGTTGCGCCGGACCGTCAGCCACGGGAACAGCGATGCATCCTGGAAGACGACGCCCCGATCTGGAGACGGGCCGGCAACCGGTCGCCCGGCGATCTCGAGGCTGCCGCCGTGCAGGTCGACCAGGCCCTGCAGCGCGAGCAGCAGCGAGGTCTTGCCGGCGCCGCTGCGCCCGACGACGGCGACGAAGTCGCCGCGCGCGATGTCGAAGCTGAGGTCCTTGCACGCAGTGAAGTACCCACGGCCGCGATCGATGACGTAGCCCAGCTCCACGTCGCGTGCGCTGACGTAGCCGCGCCCGGGACGGCCGAGATCGGTCATCACGAGCCCTCGCGGCGGCGCTCGGCCGGCTCGTGGGCGGTCCCGGCGAGCTTGGTGCCGGTCTCGTAGTAGCGGCCGTCGGTCGCCATCCGGGCCTCGTCCTCGAGCTCGTCGGGCCACTCCTCCGCGGTGTAGACGTACCCGTGCCATGGCGCCTGAGGCGACAGAGCAGGCAGGCCGAGCTCGTCCCACAGGACCCGCGCGTTCTCCATGTAGGGGCGTGTCGGCAGCGAGACCGGTGGGAGCGTTCCGCGCAGCGTGGCGTTGATCAGCAGGTTGGAGTCCTCCAACATCGCCGGGTCCTCGGAGAACGGCGGCCCATGGCCCTTGTACTGCCCACGCAGGATCTGCACGTCGTGGTGCGGGCGCGAGCGGTACGCGATCGCCCACCAGACCGCGTCGAGGTTGCGCGGATCGATGTCGGAGTCGACCGCGATCACGATCTTGCCGATCTCCGCCCGGTACGCGGCAACGCCCTTCAGCGCACGCCACACCTCGGTCTCGGTCGGATTCTCGAAGCGAACGAAGATCACCTTGCGCAGGTTCGTCAACGGCTCATGCATCACGACGTCCTTGACGCACTCGACGCCGAGCGTGTCGCGCAGGAACGCGGTCAGCATCGGCTCCATCCCGACGCGCTTGATGACGCTCGACTCGCTTGGCGTGACCTGCGAGATGAACGACGTGAACACGTAGTCGTCGCGATGCATCAGCCCCGTCATCTCGAAGACCGGACTCGTGCTGCGCGGATGCACGTACCCATGCGACTCCCCGAACGGACCCTCCAGCTCGACGCGATCGGTGCTGACGCGGCCCTCGATCACCAGCTCTGCATCCGCCGGCACCTCGAGATCGACCGTCCGGCACTTCACCAGCCGGATCGGCTCGCCGGCCAGACCGCCGGCCAGCGACAGCTCGTCCACGCCATACGGAAGCTGCTGCACGCCGGCGTAGGAGACGACGGGGGGCGCGCCGATCACGAACGCCATCTCCAGGTACTCCCGTCCGGCCTCCAGCGCCTTGCGCCAGTGGATGTAGCCGTGCTTGGCCGGACCGGTGAAGAAGACGCCGGTGGTGGTCGGGCTCTTGAGCTGCGCGCGGTAGTGGCCGACGTTCCGCTCCCCGGTCTCCGGATCCTTGCTGAAGACCTGCGCGCTGGTCAGGTACGGCGCATTGTCGAACCCAGGCGTCGAGATCGGAATCGGAATCG
>JAATFK010000046.1 GCA_015655225.1 Solirubrobacterales bacterium
CCGTAGAGGCCGATCTTGGCGGCCTCCTGGATGATCGGCCAGGGCGTCTCCTCGCGCTCGTCCCACTCGGCGGCGGCGGGGCGGATCGTTCTCTCGGCGAATCCGTGCGCCCAGTCGCGCACGTCACGCTGGTCCTCGGAGAGGTCGAGCGAGAAGGGCGCGGCACCCGTCTCCGGCAGGTCCATCGTGGCTTCCATGAAGTTCCTCTCGGTGCTCGCGGCGGCTCGTGAACCCTGTCTCGGGGTTCTAGAAACGTGACATGAGCCAACGTACCATCGGTCGCCACCGGCCCACGCCGGATCGACCGGCGGGCGGCCGAAACGATGGTGCGGAGCGTACCCGCAGGCGTCCGTCGGCAGCCGTCCGGGACGATCGCTTGCGCGAGTGGACTACGCCTGTTAGTTTTAAAACTACGAGCTGTAGTTCACCGCCACCGAGGAGCCCCACATGTCCGCCACCGCCGCCTCCACCCGCATCAGCCGCTTCGGCTTCGTCAACGCCCACTTCGTGCGCGAGGACGACGGCCTGACCGTGATCGACACGATGCTGCCCGGCAGCGCGAAGGCGATCCTGCAGGCCGCCGAGCGGCTCGGCGGCCCGATCGTCCGGATCGCGCTGACCCACGCGCACATGGACCACATCGGCTCGCTCGACGCCCTCGCCGCCGCGCTGCCGGACGCCGAGGTCGTGATCTCGGCCCGCGACGCGCGCTTCCTGGAAAAGGACATGACGCTTGACCCCGGTGAGTCGCGGGAGAAGCTGCGCGGCGGCTACCCCGGCGCGAGAACGCGCCCGACCCGGACGCTCGTCGAGGGCGACCGCGTCGGCTCGCTGGAGGTGATCGCCACGCCCGGCCACACCCCCGGCCACGTCGCGTTCCTCGACCCGCGCGACCGCACGATCTACGCCGGCGACGTCTTCACGACGGTCGGCGGCGTCGCGACGAGCGCCCGCCTGAACCCCCGCTTCCCGTTCTCGCGGATGGCGACCTGGTCCCCCGCGATCGACCTCGACAGCGCCCGCCGACTGCTGGCACTCGAGCCCGCGCGGCTCGCGCCCGGCCACGGCAAGGTCGTCGAGCAGCCGGCCGCCGAGATGGAGCGGGCGATCGCGAAGGCGGCGCGCTGAGATGCCGCGCCAGGGGCTCGACACCGCGCGCGTCGTCGACGCGGCCGCCACGATCGCCGACCAGGACGGTCTCGACGCGGTCACGATCGCGCGCGTCGCGGCCGCGCTCGGGGTGCGCCCGCCATCGCTCTACAACCACGTCGCGAGTCGCGAGGCGCTGCTGCGCGAGCTGGCGCTGCGCGCGGTCGGCGAGCTGGCCGTCGTCCTGCGCGAAGCGACCGCGGGGCGCGCCGGGACCGACGCGCTCGACGCGATGGGGCACGCCTTTCGCGCCTACGCGCACGCGCACCCGGGCCGCTACGCGACGACCGTCAACGCGCGCACCCAGGACGACGCCGTGTGGGTCGCGGCCACGCGCGACACGCTCGACGCGATGCTCGCGGCGCTGCGCGAATGGCAGCTGGAGGGCGACGAGGCGATCCACGTGCTGCGCACGATCCGCAGCTCGCTGCACGGCTTCGTGACGTTGGAGGCGGCCGGCGGCTTCGGGCTGCCGACCGACCTCGACGACTCCTTCGCGTGGCTGCTGCGCACGCTCGCGGCGGGGCTGGGGGAGCCGAGAGCACCGCGCTGAGCGGCAGTGCAATACTCGAATCATGTCGATCGACTCCCCAGCCGACCTCGCCGGACTGAAGCGCGCCGGCGCCGTCGTCGCCGCCACCCTGCGCGAGCTGCGGCGCCACGTGCGGCCGGGCATCACGACGCGCGAGCTGGACCTCGTCGCGGCTGACGTCTTCGCCCGCCACGGCGCCCGCTCGGGGCCGATCCTGACCTACGACTTCCCCGGCACGATCTGCATCAGCGTCAACGACGAGGCGGTCCACGGGATCCCCGGCCCGCGCCGCCTGCGCGACGGCGACGTCGTCAAGCTCGACGTGACGGCGGAGCTCGACGGCTACTACGCCGACGCGTGCGTCTCGGTCCCGGTCGGCAAGCCCCGCCCGGCGACCGCGCGGATGGTCGCGGCGGCCCAGGTCGCCCTGCGCAGAGGGATCGACGCCGCGCGCGCGGGCGCGCCGCGCAACGCGATCGGCGCGGCGGTCGAGGCGGAGGTGCAGCGGCGCGGCTTCACGGTCCTGCACGAGCTGACCGGCCACGGCATCGGCACGAGCCTCCACGAGGCGCCGACGATCTTCAACTACCGCGACCCCACCGACACCGAGCCGCTGACCGAGGGGCTCGTGATCACGATCGAGCCGATGATCGCGGCCGGCGACACCGAGGTGCGCCCGTCGGGCGACGGCTGGACGCAGCTGACCGAGCGCGGCAGCCGCTCGGCGCACATGGAGCACACGCTCGTCGTGCGGCGCGACGCGCCGCCGCTCGTCCTCACCGCCTGAGCCGCTGGGCGCCGCCGGGGGCGGTGCGTACGATGTGTCGCGTGTCGGCGCAGCGGGCCCAGGAGATGACGATCGACGAGCTCGCGCGCGAGTCGGGGATGACCGTGCGCAACATCCGCGCGCACCAGTCGCGCGGGCTGCTGCCCCCGCCCGAGGTGCGCGCCCGCACCGGCTACTACGGGCCCGAGCACGTCGCGCGCCTGAAGCTGATCCTCGACATGCAGGCGGAGGGCTTCAACCTGAAGGCGATCGAGCGGCTGATCGCCGCCGGCGACGGCAGCAGCCAGCAGGTGATCGACTTCGGCCGCGCCGCGCTGACCGCGTTCGGCGCCGAGGAGCCGGAGACGACGACGCTGGAGGAGCTGCGCGTGCGGATCGGCGCCGAGGACGCGCGCGCGATCCGCAAGGCCCAGCGGCTCGGCCTGATCCGCCCGCTCGGCGGCGACCGCTACGAGGTGCCGAGCCCGACGCTGCTGCGCGCCGGCGAGGAGCTGACCTCGATGGGCGTGCCGACGATGCACGCGCTCGCCGTCGCGGAGCAGATCCAGCGCCATTCGCGGGCGATCGCGGAGACGTTCGTGCGGCTCTTCATCGACGACGTGGCCCACGGCGAGGTCGATCCCCAGCGCCGCTCGCCGGAGCAGTGGACGGAGCTGGCGAAGGCGTTCGACCGGCTGCGCCCGCTCGCGACCGAAGCGGTCCGCGCGAGCTTCGAGCAGACGATGTCGGAGGCGATCGAGCAGCAGCTCACGAAGGTGCTGAAGGCGTAGGCCGCCGAGGCGGGGCCGGCCTACTTGAACTTCGGCAGCGGCCCGCCGGCGTCCTTCACGACCATCCCCTTGTACATCGCGTTGGCGCGGCTCGCGTCAGCCTTGGCGAGGTCGTGCACCTCGCGGGGATCGCGAACGCTGTCGAACAGCGACGGCTTCTTGTTCTGGTTGTCGCCCATGTAGGCCCAGCGCGAGTCGCGCGCGAAGACGACCGAGCTGTAGGCGCCGGTGACGTAGGTGCGCTTCAGCGACGGCGGGTTCTTGTCGAGCTGCGGCAGCAGGTCGTCGCCGTTCATGAACGACGGCTTCGGGATCCCGGCGGCGCCCAGCAGCGTCGCGGCGACGTCCTGCGTCTGCACGTACTGGTCGTTGGTCGTGTGCGCGGCGCGGCCGTCGGGGTGGCGGATCATCATCGGCGTGTGGACCAGCTCGGGGTGGAGCTGGGTCGCCGGCTTGGCGACGTAGCCGCGCTCGCCGAGCAGGAAGCCGTGGTCGCTGAGGAAGAGGACGAGCGTCTCCCGCTCCAGCTGCATCGCGTTCAGTCTCGTCATGAAGTTGCCGAACCAGTGGTCCGACATCGACAGCTCGCCGCGGTAGAGCGCCGACATCGCGTGGAGGTCGGAGGGGTCGGCGACGCCGCTGGAGGTCGCAAGGCCGTTCAGGACCGTGCCGGGCTGCCAGGGGCGCTTGAGGTCGCCGCCGTGGAGCTTGATGTATCTGTCCGGCGGATCCCACGGCTCGTGCGGGTCGAAGCAGTCGAGCACGAGCGCCCACGGCTTCTTCTGTCTGTTGCCCTCGGCCAGCAGCTCCATCCCGGCGGTGAAGACGCGCGCCGGCAGGTAGTCGGCCTCGCTGCGCCGCCCGGTCATGTTGGCGAGGTACTGGCGCATCTTCGAGCCGGCGCTCGATCTCAGCAGCTTCGGCGGGGTCCAGTGGGCCAGCTCGGCGTCGGAGCAGAGGCTCGCGGGTCTCGTGATCGTGCCGGTCTGCCCCTCGATCCGCACGAATCTGTCGTAGGACTGCTGGTAGGCCTTCTGCGACGGCACCAGGACCCACGGCGTGTCGACCGCGCAGGCGGTCCAGTAGCCGCCGCTGCGCAGCGTGCGGATGAAGTTCGCCGCCGGGACGTCCTGCCAGCCGGGCGTCGTCGGCATGTCCTTCGGCGGCGTCCAGTCGCGGAACGGGAACAGCCGGCGGCCGCCGAAGATCGTCGCGCGCGCCGGGCCGGTCGGGAACGCCTCGGGGTAGTGGTGCGTGAAGCGCAGCGACTCGCGCGCGAGCGCGTCGAGATTCGGCGTGTGGGCGGAGGTGTTGCCGAACGAGCCGAGCGCGTCGGCGCGCACGCTGTCGATGATCACGAGCAGGAGGTTCGGGACGTCGCCTCTTCTGACGGTCGTGGTCGCCGCCGCGGCGGAGGCGGGGAGGGACTTGATCGTCGCCTCCGCGTCGGCGGCGCCGCCGCCATTGCCGCCGCAGGCCGCGAGACCGAGCATGGAGAGCCCGGCCGCACCGACGCCGGCGCGGCGCAGCAGCTCTCGTCGATCGATCTCGTCCGTCATCGGGCCTCCCGGCGCTCGTGGCCGTGTAGGGGTCGGGTTCGGTCGGGTGCGTGAACCCGCGGGAGGCCCGATGGTTGCGGATCGCGGCCGGCTACGTCGCGCTGGAGGCCGCGCGCGGGTTCGGCAGCGGCGTCAGGTTCGGCTCGATCTGCTCGCGCAGGTGCTCGAACGCGGGCGGCAGCACGAGCGTCTCGCCGAGATGCTCAAGCGGTTCGTCGCTGGTGAAGCCGGGACCCTGCGTCGCGATCTCGAACAGCACGCCGCTCGGCTCGCGGAAGTAGACCGATCGGAACCAGAAGCGGTCGACGAGCCCGGAGGTGTGGCCGCCGGCCGCGCTGACGCGCTCGTTCCAGCCCTCGATGTCGTCGTCGTACGCCGCCCACGCGATGTGGTGGACGGTGCCGGCGCCCGGGATGCCGCGCTCGGCCGGCGCCGGGTCATAGGCGTAGAAGCCGCCGCGCTGCTCGCCGCGCGACTCCCACGCGTTCCCGCCCTCGTCCTCGGGCTGGAAGCCGAGCGTGTCGCCCAGGAGCGCGGCGCTGCGCTCCGGGTCGGGCGTGTAGGCGCGCGCGCCGGCGAAGCCGCGCAGGGCGTGCTCGGCCGGGATCTCGGGCGAGCGGGCGCTCAGCGGCGGGTCGCCGCTCTCGTCGGCGAGCAGCTCGAGCCCGAGGCCCTCGGGGTCGGCGAAGCGCAGGCTCGCGCCGTCGCGCTCGCTTTCGACCCCCTCGTCCGTGAGCCGCTGCGCCCAGAAGTCGAGCGCGTCCTCGGAGCCGACGCGGAACGCGACGCGGTGGATCATGCCGGCGCCGGCGCGACCCTGGCGGGCGCCCGGGTACTCGAAGAAGGTCATGTCGGCGCCCGGGCTGCCGGCCTCGTCGGCGTAGAAGAGGTGGTAGACGCTCGGGTCGTCCTGGTTGACGGTTCTCTTCACCATCCGCATGCCGAGCACGCGGACGTAGAAGTCGACGTTGCCCGCGGCATCGCCGGTGATCGAGCTGACGTGGTGAATGCCTTCGAGCTGCATCGTCGCCTCCGGTGGAAGTAGTTGACTGCGCAATCAAATGTAGCAGCGAGTGAGCGGGTCGACCACCGCGTGCGTATGGCTCGTATGTCCACCATCCTCCTGACGGGAGCGTCCGGCTACGTCGGCGGTCGCCTCGCCCCGCTGCTCGCCGAGCGCGCCGTCGCCGACGGCGACGAGCTGCGCTGCCTCCTGCGGCGGCCGGAGGGGACGTCGCTGCCGGCCGGTGCGCGCGCGGTCAAGGGCGACGTCCTCAGCGGCGCCGGCCTCGACGAGGCGCTTGCCGGCGTCGACGTCGCCTACTACCTGATCCACTCGATGGGCCGTGGCGGCGCGGCCGACTTCGCCGCGCAGGACCGCCAGGGGGCGGAGGCCTTCGGCC
>JAATFK010000275.1 GCA_015655225.1 Solirubrobacterales bacterium
CCCTCGACCTCGAGGACCGTCTCGCCGGCGGTGAGGGAGCGCTTGCCGTAGTAGTCGCCCAGCTCGCGGCCGACCATCATCCGCACGAGCACCGGCTCGGTCGTCTCGGGCAGCGGCACCTCGCCGACGAGGCGGCCGTCGCGCAGCACGCTGGCGACCGTCGCGGCGCTGTAGATCTCGGGCATGCGGTGGGTGATCATCAGGACCGCGACGCCTCTGTCGCGCTGCTGCGCGACGACTTCGAGCAGCCGGGCAGTCGCCGCCTCCGAGAGCGAGCTGGTCGCCTCGTCGAGGATCAGGAGCCGCGCGTTGGTCGAGATCGCGCGGGCGATCTCGATCTCCTGCTGCAGCTCGACGCTCAGCTCGCCGACGTTGCGGCGCTCGTCGACGTGCACGTCGAGGTCGTCGAGGACCCGGCGGGCGTCGGCGTGCAGCCGCGGCCAGTCGATGCGGCCGCCGCGGCCCTTCGGGAGGCGGCCGAGGAAGATGTTCTCGGCGACGCTGAGCGTCGGCGCGAGCGTCAGCTCCTGGCTGATCGAGACGATCCCGAGCGCGAGCGCCTCGCCGGGGTTGGCGATCGTGCGGCGCACGCCGTCGAACTCGAGGTGGCCGCCGTCGGGCTGGATGGCGCCGGCGATCAGCTTCGCGGTGGTCGACTTGCCGGACCCGTTCTCGCCCGTGAGCGCGTGGACTTCCCCGGCGCGGACCGTCACGTCGACGGAGTCGAGCGCGACGACGCCTGGGTAGCGCTTGGTGACGCCGACGAGGCGCAGCAGCGGCGCTGCTGAGTCAGCGGTTGAACGGGGCATGCGAACACTCCTCCGAGTGCAGTGCGGGTCGGTCTGCGACCGGTCCGTTGTGCGGGTTCACTTGCGTGGTCACTATTTCGTTCACACCAGATGTTGTCAATGATCAAATGTCAAGAAGCTTGCAGATATCGAGCCGCGCGGGCGGCGCCGGAGCCACCACACGGGCGGCGCCGAAGCAGCCGCGCGACCGGCGCCGGAGCAGCCGCGCGACCGGCCCCGAAGAGGTCAAAGTTGCTGCCCTCAGCGGGAAGCGCCTTTGACCTCTTCGGGGGGCTCAGGCGGTGGAGGGAGGCTCGGCGGCGAGGGTGTCGACGGCGGCCAGCACGAGGCCGACCTGAGCCGTCACGATCGCGCCCAGCACACGTTGGCCGGCGGAGCGGATCGTGCCGCTGCTGAACAGCTCGATCGTCCAGCTCGCGAGCGTGCCGGGGTCCTCGCCGAGCAGCGTCAGCTCGGTCTCGAGCGCCAACGCGTGCTCGTCGGTGCGGCCCTCGACGCGGTAGGCGATCGTCCCGGGACGTCCGCGCACCGGCGTCCAGACGCTGTGCAGCGGGATCTCCCCGAGCGCGATCGCGGGCCGGATCACCACGGCAAACGATCCGTCGGCCTCGACGTCGGCGCCGAACGCGTCGACGTGCGGAAGCGCCTCCGCGAGCCGCCGTGGGTCGGTCAAGACGTCGCGCACCGCGTCGGGCGGGCTCGCGAGCGAGCTGCTGCCGGCGAGCCTCACCGGGAGATCACCTCGGCGCCCTCCCGAGCCCCCACCGAAGGCTCGTTGACCAGCTCCCACACCCGCTCGGTCGGGTTGTGCGAGTCGGTCACGACCACCCCCGGACCGACGGCGTCCTGGATCGCGCTGCACACGGCGTGCAGCGGGCCGCCGCCGCCCTCCCCCATCCCCTTCGAGCCGGTCGGCGTGAACGGCGACGGTCTCGGCAGGTTGTCGGTCTTGAAGAGCGGCGTGTCCGGCGCGGAGACGACGTGGTAGTCCCAGAACGTGCCGTTGAGCAGCTGACCGTCCTCGTCGTACTCCAGCGTCTCCTGCAGCGCGGCGGCGACGCCGTGCGCGGCCGCCCCGTGGACCTGGCCCTCCACGATCTGCGGGTTGATCGGGGTGCCGCACTCGTCCACGATCGCGTAGTCGAGGACCGTGGTCTGGCCGGTCTCCTCCTCGATCTCGACGACGCAGGCGTGGAACTGGCTCGCGTACGTGAGCGTCAGGTGGCCGCTCTTCGTGCGCCAGTCGGGGACGCCGAACGGCGGCCGGTAGACGAAGCGGCGGTTGAGCGTGACCGCGTCGGCCAGCTCCGGCGGCATCGCCCCGTTGTTCGCGTAGACGAGGTTGGCGATCTGCGCGAACGTCATCGCGCGGTCCTCGTCGCCCTCGACCGAGACGGTCGCGCCGACCAGCGTCAGCTCCTCCGGCTCGGCCTCCAGCACGCTCGCCGCGACCATCAGGATCTCCTCGCGCAGCGCTCTGGCGGCACCGAGCGCGGCGCCGATCCCGGTGACCGCGAACTGGCTCGCGTACGTCCCCGAGAAGGCGACGTAGGCGTTGCGGGCGGAGTCCGCGCCGGCCAGCACGCGCACCTCGTCGGGCGAGACGCCGAGCGTGTCGCCGACGACCTGCGCGGTCGTCGTCTCGTGGCCCTGGCCCTGCGGCACGGTGCCGAGCGCGACGGAGATCTCGCCGCCGAGGTCGAGCTTGCAGATCGCCGCCTCGCCGTTGCCGGAGTACTGCAGCTCTCTGTTGATCAGCCGCGCCTGGCCGAAGTTGCTGGTGCCGGAGTCGAGCGTCGAGCCGATCCCGATCCCGATCCGTCTGCCGCTGCCGCTCGCTCTCAAGGCCGCCTGTCTCGCGCGCCAGCCGTCGTAGTCGACCAGCTCCAGCACGCGGTCGAGCGCGCCGTGGTAGTCGCCCGAGTCGTACAGGCAGCCGTTCGGCGTCTCGTACGGGAACTGGTCGGCGGAGATGTAGTTGCGCTTGCGCACCGCGACCGGGTCGAGCCCCAGTTGCGAGGCGACGACGTCCACGATCCGCTCGACCATCCAGAGGTGCTGCAGGCGCGAGTAGCCGCGGTTGGGCCCGACCGGCGTCTTGTTCGTGATCACCGTTCTGTAGTCGACCCGCAGGTGCTGGAAGCGGTAGCAGCCGGGCAGCACCTGGGAGAAGATCACGCCGCCGAGCGGCTCGTAGCGCATGAACGCGCCGACGTCGTCGTAGGCGGTCGCGGAGAAGCCGAGGATCTGGCCGTCGGCCATCACCGGCACCTCGATCCCCTCGAACGTGCGCTCGTTGCCATGGCAGGAGCCGACGAGGTGCTCGGAGCGGTACTCGGTCCACTTCGCCGGCCGGTTCGCCTTGCGCGAGAGCAGCGCGACCGCCGTGATGTTCGTGTAGCTCGTCAGCTTCAGCCCGAACGCGCCGCCGATGTCCTGCGATCTGAACTGCAGCTGGTCGGTGCGGACCCCGAGCGCGGGCGCGAGGTACATCGCCGCGAACTGCGGCATCTGGTTGTTGGAGAGGATGTGGATCGTGTCGGTCCCCTGCTCCCAGTTGACGACCGCCGCGTTGCACTCCAGCGGCGTCGAGGAGAAGCGGTGGAAGTGCAGGTGCGGGATCCGCACGACGTGGTCGGCGTGCTCCAGCGCCCAGTCGACGTCGCCGAACTCGTAGACGCCCTTCCAGCCGACGTTCGAGCCGACCTCCTCGTGGACCAGCGGGGCGTCGGGGCGCGTCGTCGCGACGCCGTCGAGCGTGACCGGCAGCACCTCGTACTCGACCTCCACCAAGGCGGCGGCGTCGCGCGCCAGCTCGCGCGTCTCGGCGAGCACGGCGGCGACCGGCTCGCCGGCGAAGCGGGCCTTGCCGACGGCGAGGCACCAGTCCTTCATCGAGCCGCCCGGCTCGGGCGCGATCTGCGGGTAGCGGTCCGTCAATCCACGTGCCTCCTCGCCGGTCAGCGTCGCGTAGACGCCCGGCTGCGCCTCGGCGCGGCTGACGTCGACGTCGACGATCCGCGCATGGGCGTGCGGGGAGCGGACGAAGTGGACGTGCCCCATGCGGTGCATCCAGAGGTCGTCGGTGAAGAGCCCCTGGCCCTGCAGCAGCCGGCGGTCCTCCTTGCGCGGGATCGACTGCCCGACGCTCGGGGCGTTCGGCGCCGGCGGGGTCCAGGTCGTGATCCGCTCGTCGGTGCGGGTCGGCGTCGGCGTGGGGATGCTCATGCGCTTCTCTTCCCGCGCCGCTCGGCGACGTCCTCGACCGCGTGGACGATGTTCACGTAGCCGGTGCAGCGGCAGATGTTGCCCTTCAGCCCGCGGCGGATCTCGTCGAGCGTGAGCGCGTCGGCGTCGTCGAGCAGCGCGGTCGCCGACATCAGCATGCCGGGCGTGCAGTAGCCGCACTGGAGCGCGTGGTGCTTCGTGAACGCGCCCTGGAGCTCGTCCAGCTCCTCGCCGGGAGCGGACAGGCTCTCGACCGTGCGCAGGTCGCTGCCGTCGGCCTGGACGGCGAGCTGCATGCAGCTCTTGATCGCTCTGCCGTCCACGATCACGGTGCAGGCGCCGCAGTTGCCGGAGTCGCAGCCGATGTGGGTGCCGCGCAGGCCGAGCGTGTCGCGGATGAAGTGGACGAGGAGCTGGCGGCCGAGGACGACGCCCTCGGCCGGCTCGCCGTTGACGGTCAGCTCGATCGGGTGGCTGCTGTCGGCCATCTCAGTCCTCCTTCTGGGTGGCCGAGCGGACGGCCCGGCGGGCCATCACGATCGCCATCTTGGTGCGGTAGGCGGCGCTTGCGTGCACGTCGCTGGGCGGATCGAAGCGCTCGCCGGCGTGCTCGGCGGTCGCGGCGGCGATCGCCTCGGGCGTCGGCGGCTGGCCGACGAGCGCGCGCTCCAGCGCCCGCTGGCGGACCGGGACCGGACCGCAGCCGAGCGCGATCCGCGCCTCGGCGATCACGGAGTCGGCGCAACGCACGAGCGCGCAGGCGCGGGCGAGCGCCCACGAGTCGGTCCCGACCTGGAGCGACTCGTAGCCGACGCCCTCGCCGGCGGCGAGCGGCGGCAGCAGCACCGCCTCCAGCAGCTCGCCGGGGGCGAGCGCAGTCATGTACGGGGCGAGGAAGAAGTCCTCGGCGGCGACCTCGCGGCGGCCGTGGGCGCCGCGCAGCCGCAGCCGG
>JAATFK010000542.1 GCA_015655225.1 Solirubrobacterales bacterium
CGCGAGCCTCTTCGCGATCGGCGCCCGGCCGCTCGACCTCGACGACAGCGGCGACGTCCTCATCACGATCGCCTACTCGCTGCTCGCGCTCGTCTTCGCGCTGATCACCTTCGCGAAGGGCCGGCTCTTCCTCGGCGTCGTGGCCTTCTTCATCCCGCTGATCGGGATCTGGTGCGCCTGTCGCCTCGCGAAGCCGCGCTCGATCTGGGCCGGGAGACGCTACCGCGACGCCACCGCCCGTGGACGGCGGAAGCTCGAACGCGCCGAGAAGCGCTGGCCGCCGGACCGCCGCACGGTCCGCCTCGGCCGCCGCCTCCAGGACCTGATCGGCGGCACGCCGACGCCGGAGCTGACGCCCGAGCAGGCCGCCCGCGACGCGCCGCTCTCCGGCGGTCCCAGCTCCTGACGGGAGCCGACCCCGCGCGCCGGTAGGCTTCCCGCCTCGCGCTCGCCCGTCATCGCGCGCGGTCCTGGCACCACCATGCCGTCCCACGCGATGAGGAGCACCGATCTCGGCCACGCGCGAACCTGACGAGGCGCACCGCTCGGCCACCTCCGAGGATCCCAGCGAGTGGCGCGGCCACGTGATCGTCTGCGGCCTCGACGGGCTCGGGCTGCGCACGGTCGAGCAGCTGACCGCCGTCGGCGTCGCCGCGGTCGTCCTCGACGACGCGCCCGACCCGCGCCGCGTGACCGCCGTGCGCGAGTGGGGCGTGCGCCACATCCCGCTCGCGGCCGACTCGGCGAGCGCGCTCCTGGCCGCCGGGCTGACCGGCGCGATCGCCGTCGTCTGCGCCGAGAACTCCGACCTGCGCACGCTCGAGACGGCGCTGCTGGTCCGCGACCTGCGCCCCGACGTGCGCGTCGTCGTCCACCTCGACAACGCCGCGATCGGGACCGCCGTCGCGTCGGTCACGGGGGAGGGGAGCGTGCTCGACGTGGCCGGGCTGTTCGCGCCGTCGGTGGTCGAGGGCTGCGTCGGCCACAACGCGCACGAGCTGGCGCTCGGCGACGAGCGCTTCGTCGCGGTCGACGTCGTCGCACCGCGCCTCGGCACGCTGCGCAGACTGTACGGCGACCTTGCCCCGATCGGCGTCGTGACGGCGGACGAGAAGCTGATCGTCTGCCCCGGCCGCGACGAGGTCGTCAGAGCGGGGGACCGCGTCACCGTGCTCGGCACGCGCGAGGCGGTCGCGGCCGCCGGGATCGCGACCCACGCGACGCCGCACGAGACCGCCGGCACGGTTGGCCGCGTGCTCGCCAACCGGCTCGCGCGCGCGGCCCAGGGCGCGGCCGACGCCACCGACCGCGCGGTCCGCGCGACGCTGCTGGTCGGCCTGCTGGGGATGTTGGTCTCGGCGATCGTGCTGCGGATCGGCTACCGCACCGACGGCGGCGGCCACATGGACTTCCTGCAGGCGGTCTACTTCTCGTTCGAGACGGCCGCGACGGTCGGCTTCGGCGACTACTCGTTCGCCCACCAGGTGCCGATCATGCAGATCTTCGGGATCATCCTGATCGCCTTCGGCACGGCGGTCGTCTCGCTGCTGTTCGCATTCGTCACGAACGCCCTCGTCGCGCAGCGGATCGAGCAGTCGCTCGGCCGCGGACGGCTGCGCGGGATCTCCGGCCACGTCGTCGTGATCGGGCTCGGCTCGGTCGGCATGCGCGTGCTGGAGGGCCTCCACGCGCGCGGGCGCGACGCGGCGGTGATCGAGCGTGACGAGGACAACCGCCACATCGCGCAGGCGCGCGCGCTCGGCGTCCCGGTCGTGGTCGGCGACGCGACGCTCGCCTCGACGCTCGACGCCGTCCACCTCTCGACCGCCGCCGGCGTCGCGGTGATGACCTCCGACGACCTCGCGAACCTCGAGACGGGCCTTGCGGTGCGCGAGCTGCTGGGGGACCGCTGGCAGGCCACGCCGGTGATCCTGCGCGTCTTCGACCGCTCGCTCGGCGGTCGTCTGGAGGGCAGCTTCGGCTTCCAGCACGTCTGGTCGACCTCCGCGATCGCGGCGCCGTGGTTCGTCGGCGCGGCGATCGGCTTCGGCGTCGTCTCGACCTTCTACGTCGGCAACCGCCCGTTCCTCGTCGCCCGCCTGAGACTGCGCCCCGGCGGCGGCCTCGACGGCGTCGAGATGCGCGACCTCTCCGCCCGCATCCGCGTGATCGCGCTCGGCCGCGCCGCCGACGGCGGTCGCCTGGAGCACCCGCCGCGGCGCGAGACGCGCTTCGCCGCCGGCGACGAGGCGTACCTCGTCGGGCCCTCGGAGGAGCTGCTGCGGGTCGTGCGGCGCGAGCGCGGCGGCAGCGAGGACGGCGCCGCGCCGGTGACCGGCGCGGGCTAGCGCGTCAGCGGATCAGGGCGCGGCCGGGACGACGACGATCGGGGCGTCCTCGCGCAGGACGTCGGTGACCTCGAACGCCGACCCGCTCAGCGTCTCGACGCGCGGCGCGAGCGCGAGGAACGCGTCGACCGGCTCGAGGAAGTTGATGCGCTTCGTCTGGTAGTGCATCGGCACGATCACGCGGGCACCGAGCTGCGCGGCGACCGCGGTCGCCTGCTCGGCGCCGATCGTGAAGCCGCCGCCGACCGGGACGAACAGCAGGTCGACGGACCCCAGCGCGCGCGCCTGCTCGGGCCGCAGCTCCGCCTGGCCGAGGTCGCCGAGGTGCGCGACGCGCAGCCCGCCCAGCTCGAAGGCGACGAACGTGTTGGCACCGCGCTCGGTGCCGGCGACATCGTCGTGCTCGGAGGCGATCGAGACGATCGGCCCGAGCGGAGACACGTGCGTCCCGGCGGTCGAGCGGACCGTCAGCGGGTCGCCGCCGACCGCCTCGACGCCGTTGTGGTCGGCATGCTCGTGGGTCACGAGCAGCACGTCGGCCGTGAGCCCGTCGAGCGCGGGGTAGTCCCA
>JAATFK010000357.1 GCA_015655225.1 Solirubrobacterales bacterium
GCGTCTGGATCAGCGTCAGCGCCTCGAACATCTCATCGAGCGTGCCGAACCCGCCGGGGAAGACCACGAACGCGGTCGCGTAGCGCACGAACATGACCTTGCGGGTGAAGAAGTAGTGGAAGCGGACCGGGAGGTTGAGCCAGGGGTTCTCCGGCTCGCGGTAGGGCAGGTCGATCTCCAGCCCGATCGAGCTGGCGCCGACCTCGAACGCGCCCCGGTTGGCGGCCGCCATCACGCCGCCGGCGCCGCCCGTGATGATCGCGAAGCCGGCGCGGCCGAGGCGGCGGCCGACCTCCTGCGCGAGCGCGTACTCGGGGTCGTCCTCGCGCGTGCGGGCGGAGCCGAAGAACGCGACGCCGCGCTCGACGTCGGCGAGCGCCTGGAAGCCCATCTCGAGCTCGCGCTGCATGCGGCGCACGCGGATCGGATCGGTCTCCTCGGGGTGCGCGGGCGGGTCGAGCAGCTCCTCGTCGGCCGTCCGCGGCTCGTCGGCCTCCGTCACGACTCCCACGCGTGCGTATTGTGGGCGCGTCGGTTGTCGGGCCCCATCAGGACGTGCGGGTCGCCGCACATCTCCAGCAGGCGGGAGAAGTTGCGATCCGTGATGTGGCGGCCGAGCGCGTCCGGACTGAGCCGACCGCCCTCCTCCGTCTCGTCCCCGGTCAGGTCGCAGGTGAAGATGATCGAGCGCTCGTTCTCGTAACGCCCGTTGATGATGTTGTAGAGCTGCTCCAGCACCCACTCGGTCGGCCGGGCGACGGCAAGGTCCTCGATGTGGAGCAGCTCGACGCTCGTCAGCCGGTCGATCAGATCCAGCGTCGAGCCGGAGTCGTCCTCGCCGTAGGTGCGACGGATCTCGTCGAGCAGGCGGGGGCCGGTGTAAATCGCGACCGAGCGACCGGCTGCGAGGGCGTGCTGCGAGATCAGGTAGGCGAGGTGGCTCTTGCCCGTTCCCGGACTGCCGAGGAACCACATGCCCTCGCCCTGCTCCAGCATCTCGTCGACGCGGTCGCAGTAGCGGCGGACCGCTCGCACCGCGTCCGGCGAGGTGCGCGCGATCGACGGGACCGGCTCGCGGTCGAAGCCGATGTTGCGAAAGCGCCGCGGCACCTCGCGCGAGAGCGCTCTGGCGCGGCGGCGGCCGACCTGCTCAGGCCAGCATCTGCAGCGGTAGGGGACGTTCGCGTCCCAGTCGACGACCATGCCGCTGCCGTCGCAGAGTCCGTACTCGCACGTGCGCGTTCTGAGGTCACCGGCCACGTCCCCAGTCAAGCACACGCCACGGCGAAGCTGACGGGCAGCGGCCCGCATCCTCCGGTCAGCGCGTGGAGCGCCGGCGCGCCATCCTCAATTCACCACCGTGAAGCTCGACAGGAACAGCTCCGCCAGCTCGGCGTCGCCGCTGACGGTGAGCCCGTCACCCCGCTGCCGCGGTCCGAAGGCGTCGACCCAGCCGGCCGCCGTCGCCTTGATCGCCACGTCGGCGTCGGCGCCCGGCGCGTGCGTGACGCGCACCTCGCCCCCGCGCATCGTCAGCGTGTAGAGGTCGAGCGCGAGCCCGCCGTCGTCCTCCACGATCAGCTCCAGCTCGGCCTCCACGTGCGCGGGCGCGTGCAGGACGCAGCCGGCGAGCCGGAAGATCGCCGTCACGTCGACCCACTCGTCGGGCTGCGGCTCGCTCCAGGCCCAGCGCAGCGCCCAGCGGGCGAGCGGCTCCAGCAGTCCCAGCAGCTCGTGGCCGGCGTCGGTCAGCTCGAACTCGACGCGCGGCGGCACCTCGGCGTAGCGGTGGCGCAGCACCAGGCCGTCGGCCGCCATCCGGCCGAGTCGCTGCTCCAGGGCGCCGGTCGAGAGACCGGGGAACGCGCGCTGCAGCTGTGAGAGCCGCATCGAGCCGAACGCCAGCTCGCGCACGATCAGGAGCAGCCAGCGGTCGCCGACGACCCCCAGCGCGCGAGCGTCCGGCGCCCACTGTCGCCTTCGCCGGACCCCTGGCGAGTCGTCGCATCGAGGCACGTCGTTCCCCTCTCTTGGCCTCCGTGGTCGACGCTGGGCGGGCACGACCGACGGACTCCCGAGCGCAGGCCCCCCGACGCTCGGGAGCCATCGGCCGGCACGCCAGCTATCGGTGGGAAACTACCATGACTCTTGAACAGCTGTCCACCGTGAACCGTCTCCACCTCCGGGTGGAATCCCCCATCAGAGCAGCGAATCTGACGCCCCGCCACCCCACGCTCAACGATTCTTCTCCAATCAGAGCGGCCCCCACACGGCGGGCAGCTGACACGTCGTCCCGCAGACATGTAAACATGGCCGTATTCTGGAGTCGCCTCAGAGCACGGACGGCCGGCTGGCGCCGCGGTTCGTCCCCACAACCCAGCGCGAGCGACTGATCGCGGCGATGGCGCGCACGGTCGCGCGCCATGGCTACGCCGGCACCTCGGTCGCCGACGTGCTCACGACCGCGCGCATCTCGCGACGGACGTTCTACGAGACGTTCGCC
>JAATFK010000380.1 GCA_015655225.1 Solirubrobacterales bacterium
GGCGGCCAGCGCCAGCGGATCGGGATCGCCCGCGCGCTCGCCGTCTCGCCGTCGCTGATCATGCTCGACGAGCCGGTCTCGGCGCTCGACGTCTCGATCCAGGCGCAGGTGATCAACCTGCTCGACGACCTGCAGGACGAGTTCCGCCTCTCCTACGTCTTCGTCGCCCACGACCTCTCGGTCGTGCGCCACGTCTCCGACCGGATCGCGGTCATGTACCTCGGCAAGATCGTCGAGCAGTCGCCCTCGGAGGAGCTGTACACGAAGCCGATCCACCCGTACACGACGGCGCTGCTGGGCGCGATCCCGATTCCCGACCCGAGAGAGAACCGGGCCCGCAGACGGCTCGTGGTCGAGGGCGAGCCGCCGAACCCGATCAACCCGCCGTCGGGCTGCCGCTTCCACACGCGCTGCCCGCGCGCGACGGAGCTGTGCAGCCAGGTCGAGCCGCAGCTGACCGAGTACGCGCACGGCCATGTCGCCGCCTGCCACCACCCGATGAACGTGACGCCGGCCGAGATCCGCGCCGCGAGACGCTCGCCGCTGAGCCCGCTCAGCGCCGGCGACCAGCTGCCCGATCCGGGCGAGGCCGCCGCCAACGAGCTGGGCGAGGGCGCGACGACGGCACCCGACGCGCCAGCACCCGCCGAGTAACGCGCCGGCCCCGCTACCTTCGGCCCCCGGATGCGTTTGCATTCACTGTGAGCCTTAGCCAGAGACTGAAGGAGAACGCCCTCGTGCGCCAACGGATCCTGCTCGTCGTCGTGACGTGCCTTGCCCTGTTCATCCCAGTTGCCGCCGCCAACGCGAGCACGAAGCAGTTCACGACGTTCGAAGCGCCGTCGGAGCTGCTGAACGGCAACCCGGGCCCGACGCTCGACGAGATCAAGGCCCTCGGCGCCACCGCGATCCGCATCCAGATGCCGTGGAACACGATCGCGCCGAGCCCGACCGCCAAGAGCACGCCGAGCTTCAACCAGACCGACCCGGACGCGTATCCGGCCGCCGGCTGGGCGCCATACGACGCGGCGATCAAGGCCGCGCGCCAGCGCGGCATGAAGGTGCTGCTGACGATCACCGGCGGCGCGCCCTACTGGGCGACGTCGACGAAGAAGGACTCGATCACGAACCCGAGCACGACCGACTTCGGCAAGTTCGCGACCGCCGTCGGGCGCCGCTACGGCAAGCAGATCTCCTACTGGACGATCTGGAACGAGCCGAACCTCGGCAAGCTGCTGGCGCCGCTCTACAAGGGCAAGACCTCGACGCTCGCGAGCGCGACGACCTACCGCAACCTCTACCTGAAGGCGTACTCCGGCCTGCACTCGGCAGGGATCAGCGCGCCGATCCTGTTCGGCGACCTGGCGCCGCGCGCCAACTCGAGCCGCACGACCGGCACGATCGCCCCGCTCGCGTTCCTGCGCGCCGCGCTCTGCCTCGACAAGAACTACAAGAAGTCCAGCAAGTGCGGGAAGATCCCGACGCAGGGGATCTCGCTGCACCCGTACCCGCCGGCGAACGGCCCGCTGTTCGTCCCGCCGAACAAGGACGAGGTCACGATCGGCGTCATCTCGCGCGCCGTGACGGCGGTCGACAAGGCCGCGAAGGCCGGCGCGCTGCCGGCCCACCTGTCGCTCT
Source organism: Solirubrobacterales bacterium (assembly GCA_015655225.1). Lineage (GTDB taxonomy): Bacteria > Actinomycetota > Thermoleophilia > Solirubrobacterales > Solirubrobacteraceae > Conexibacter. The sequence continues at coordinate 1,639 of JAATFK010000380.1, forward strand.
ACCTCGACGAGTTCGGCGTCCAGAGCTATCCCGACAAGATCCAGGGCGTCTCCCCGGCGCTGCAGTCGGACTACCGCTCGATCGGCGAGTACATGGCGTACTCGAACCCGCGGATCGCGTCCTTCTCGCAGTACCTGATGCGCGACGACGCGGACGACATCTCGGCCGGCCACTCCTACGGCAAGTTCGAGTCGGGCCTGCGCTACTACGCCGGCGACAAGAAGAAGCCGTCCTACGACAGCTTCCGCACCCCGCTCGTCGCCAACAAGACGAAGAGCGCGAGCAAGGCGTCGCTCTGGGGCTTCGTGCGCCCGGCGCACAAGCGCACGACGGTCACGATCCAGTACGACGACAAAGGCCACAGCTGGACGACGCTCGGCAAGCAGGCGACGAACAGCGCCGGCTACTTCACGCGGACGGTCGCGCAGAAGTCCGGTCGTGTCTGGCGCCTGCTCTGGAAGAGCCCGGCCGGGACGACGTTCACCGGCCCCACGAAGGCCGAGCACTAGATGGTGGAAGCCACGAC
>JAATFK010000201.1 GCA_015655225.1 Solirubrobacterales bacterium
AGCGTTCGTCCTGAGCCAGGATCAAACTCTCCGTGAAGAACTGCTTGTGCTTCTCAGAGAGTGTCGCGATCTCACACAAGGGATGCCCGAGTACACAATGGGCTTCCGGAGACCGGACAGGGTCAATTCTGGTCGTGGCCGTTTTACCCCACCGCGCTGGCGCAGCGGGCGACCACTTCAAACTTGGACGCACCAGACCGATCGGAGTATCCGATCGCTCGGTGCACATGCTGTTGAGTTTTCAAAGACCGCCGTGCCTCTCGGGAGGGGACTCCTCCGTCTTGCACGCGCCGAGTGCTATTTGCTCTCGGTGCGGGGCGCGAAAGTATAGCGCCTGTTCGCGAGAAGTGGAAGCTCGTCGCCTCCGCTACTCCAGCCGCCCCTTTCGCAGGACCGTCTGCGGCCGCCTTGCAGCGGCCACGGCGAGAACTATACCGATCCGCGAACGGAATGCGTTCTGGTGGTGAACGGGGCGTGAAACGCCCGTCACACCAGCACTTGCACGGTCACCTCGCGCTGGCGCGGGCGGTCGTCGAAGTCCAGCAGCACGACCTGCTGCCACGTCCCCAGCAGCAGCTCGCCCTCCACGATCGGCACGCTGACCGACGGTCCGATCAGCGCCGCCCTCGCGTGCGCGTGCGCGTTGGAGTCCCCGTTGAGCGCGTTGTGCTCCCACACGCCCTCGTCCGGCGAGCGCGGGACCAGCCGCTCCAGCAGCGCCGTCAGGTCCGCGACCGTGCCGGGCTCGTACTCCATCGTCGTGACCGCGACCGTCGAGCCGCGGGCGAAGACGATCGCGACGCCGCGCTCGGCGCCAGTCGTGCGCACGACGCTGCGGACCGCCTCCGTCAGGTCGACGATCTGCCCGTCCCCGGCGGTCTCGACGTGCAGCATCCCGCCCGAGACCGTCATCAGCGCCGCGCTAGCCCCTGCGCAGGCGCGCGAAGCGCCGCTTGCCGAGCTGGAGGACGCGGCCGTCGAGCTCGCCCGCGTCGCGGTCGAGCGGCGCGGGCGCGAGCGGCTCGCCGTCGAGCTTCACCCCGCCCTGCGTGAGCAGCCGTCGCGCCTCCGAGGTCGAGACCCCGAAGACGGCCGCGAGCAGTGCCGGCAGGTGGACCGGCCCGCCGTCACCCGCGAACACCGCCTCGGGGATCTCCTCCGGCAGGCCGCCGTCGCGGTGGACGCGGTCGAACGCGTCCTCGGCCGCGCGGGCGACGTCGTCGTCGTGGAAGCGCGCGACGAGCCGCCGGGCGAGCGCCCGCTTGGCATCGCGCGGGCCGGCGTCGGGCGGCGGCTCCTCCCCCAGCAGCAGCGTGTACCAGCTGCCGAGCGCCTCGTCGGGGATCGAGAGCGTTCTGCCGTAGATCTCCTCGGGCGGCTCGGTCACCCCGATGTAGTTGTCGAGCGACTTCGACATCTTGCGCGTCCCGTCGAGCCCGGTGAGGATCGGCATCGAGGATCACCTGCTCCTCCTGGCCGTAGTGCGACTGGATGTCGCGGCCGAGCAGCAGGTTGAATCTCTGGTCGGTCCCGCCCAGCTCGACGTCCGCGCGCACGGCGACCGAGTCGTAGCCCTGCAGCAGCGGGTAGAGCAGCTCGAGCAGCGAGATCGGCGTGTTCGACGCCCAGCGCTTGGCGAAGTCGTCGCGCTCGAGGATCCGCGCGACGGTCGTCGTGCGCACGAGCCGGAACAGCTCCTCCGTCTTCATGTCGAGCCACTCGCCGTTGCGGCGGACCTCCAGCCGCTCGGCGTCGAGGACCGTGAGCGCCTGGCGCTCGAAGGTGAGGGCGTTCGCGTCGATCTGCTCGCCGGAGAGCTGCGGGCGCGTCGCGGAGCGGCCGCTCGGGTCGCCGACGCGCGCGGTGTAGTCGCCGATGATCAGGACGACCGTGTGCCCGAGGTCCTGGAACTCCCGCAGCTTGCCGAGCACGACCGTGAAGCCGAGGTGGATGTCGGGCGCGGTCGGGTCGACGCCGAGCTTGATGCGCAGCGGCCGTCCCTCGCGCGCGGCGGCGGTCAGCTTGCGCTCCAGCCCGCCCTTGGGGAGGACGTCGACGGCGTTGCGAGCGAGCCAGGCCGCCTCGCTCGCGGGGGTGGAGGTTTCGGGAGCCATGGGAGCCCAATGCTAGACTGCGCTCCCTGGCGAGGCCCGTGTCAGACGGCCCGCCGTCCCGGCTGGTGCCGCCGTGCCGGGGTCGCATCTGGCACCGGTGACGCGGTGCCACCCCCCGTATGAGTGACGACGGAACGACACCGAAGCCGGGCAGGTCTCCCTCCCGGCTGATCCCCTTTCGCCGTCGGCGCCGCCGACGTGAAGGCCGTCCCCGCATCCGCAAGCTGCGGCTGCTGGCGATCCTGACCGGACTCGCCGTGATCGCGCTGATCTCGACCATCTTCGGGATGCTGATGGCGGTCGCCTCCGATCTCCCGCAGCTGGAGAACAAGCAGCAGTACAAGGCGGCCAACAAGAACAACTCGGTCCTGCTCGACTACAAGGGCCGGCAGCTCTCGGTGCTGACGAACAACCAGGGCGTCGTGCTGGTCCAGTCCAACCAGATCGCGACGATGATGAAGCACGCGATCACGGCGACCGAGGACAAGGACTTCTACACCAACGCCGGCTTCGACCTGCGCGGCACCGCCCGCGCGTTCCTCGACGACCTCACGAAGGGCGCGGCCGCGCAGGGCGCCTCGACGATCACCCAGCAGTTCGTCAAGAACGCGCTCGCGGCGCAGTCGAGACGCACCGTCTTCGAGAAGCTGCGCGAGGCGGCGCTCGCCTACCACCTGACGCGCAAGTGGTCGAAGCCGAAGATCCTTGACGAGTACCTGAACTCGATCTACTTCGGCAACGGCGCCTACGGCATCGAGTCGGCCGCGCGCATCTACTTCGGCCAGAGACACGGCTACGGCGAGGCCGGCGGCTGCGGCAGCACGAACGCGAACATGTGCGCCTCCGAGCTGACCGCGCCGGAGGCGGCGCTGATCGCCGGGATGGTCGCCTCGCCGAGCATGTACGACCCGCTCCAGCATCCGGTGGCGGCGAAGGCGCGCCGCGCCCACGTCCTGCTGAACATGAGAGAGCAGGGCTACATCACGCCGGCCGAGTACGAGAGAGACCTGAACGCGTGGATGCCGACGAAGGAGACGGACCTCTCGCCGCCGCAGGAGAGAAGCCCGGCGCCGTACTTCACCAGCTGGGTGCGCCAGCAGGTGGTCGACCACTTCGGGACGCTGAGAGCGTTCAGCGGCGGGCTCAAGATCACGACGTCGCTCGACCTCGACATGCAGAGAGCGGCGCAGGACGCGATCGCCCAGATCCTGCCCGCCGGCTCCGGCCTGCCGACCGCGTCGCTCGTCGCGATCGACAACAGAACCGGTGAGGTCCGCGCGATGGCGAACGGGACCAACTACGAGACGAGCCCGTTCAACATCGCGACGCTCGGCGAGCGGCAGCCGGGCTCCACCTTCAAGCCGTTCATCTTCGCGGGCGCGCTGCAGAAGGGGATCTCCCCCGACTCCGTGTGGGCGTCGCAGAGAAAGAGCTTCACGGTCCCGAACTCGGGCGGCAAGGAGCAGTTCGTCGTCGAGAACGACGACAACTCCTACCTCGGCTCGGCCGATCTCAACACCGCGCTGGCCTACTCGGACAACTCGGTCTTCTCCGAGGTCGGGATCGACGTCGGCACCAAGAAGGTCGCGCGGATCGCGCGGCGGATGGGGATCCGGACGCCGATCTCGACCAACTACGCGATGACGCTCGGCGGCCTGCACACCGGCGTCACGCCGCTCGACATGGCCCACGCCTACGAGACGTTCGCGACCGGCGGCGACCGCATCTACAACCCGAAGCTGGGCTCCTCGAACGAGGGGCCGATCGGGATCGACAGAGTCCAGGACCGCAACGGCAAGGTGCTGGTCGACAACTCGAGAACGCTGAAGCGCTCGCGCGTGCTGACGCCGTCGATCGCGCAGACGGTGACCGCCGCGATGGAGGGCGTCGTCTCCTTCGGCACCGGCAGAGCGGCCCAGCTCGGCGACGACAGCGGGATCGTGGCCGGCAAGACCGGCACGACCTCGAACTCGGCCGACGCCTGGTTCGTCGGCTGGAACAAGTACTACACCGTCGCGGTCTGGGTCGGCTATCCGAACAAGCTCGTCCCGATGGAGACGCAGTTCGACGGCGGCCCGGTCTCCGGCGGCACGTTCCCGGCCGAGATCTGGCACGACTTCATGACAAGCGCCGACACGATCATCGCCAACCGCAAGACCAACAGCGCGCTCGCGGCCGCGAGAGCGGACGGGACCTCGACGGACGGCTCCAGCACCGCCAGCGACGGCGCCGCGCCGACCGACACGACCGGGACGGACGGCGGAGGGACCGACACGACCGGCGGGACCGACACCACCGGCGGCACCGACACGACCGGCGGCGGGGGCGGCGGTGGGACCGACACGATCGGCGCGGGCGGCGGTGGCGGTGGCGGTGGGAACACCGGCGCGGGCGGCGGTGGTGGCGACACGGGCGCGGGTGGAGGTGACACCGGCGCCGGCGGCGGGAACGGCGGCGACACCGGCGCGGGCGGTGGCGGTGGCGGTGGCGACACGGGCGCGGGCGGCGGCGACACCGGCGCGGGTGGCGGTGACACCGGCGCCGGCGGGAACGGCGGCGACACCGGCGCGGGCGGCGGCGGCGGCGACACCGGCGCGGGCGGCGGCGACACTGGCGCCGGTGGTGGCGGCGGCGCGGGCAGCACCGGCGGC
>JAATFK010000231.1 GCA_015655225.1 Solirubrobacterales bacterium
ACTCGCCTGGCCAACGGGCCGAGCCGCTCGCGCAGGATCTGGGCCATCTCCAAGAAGCTGATCGTCGGTCCGTCCGCCAGCGCCAAGAAGCGCTTACCGGCAGCTTCGGGGGCGGCCATTGCCCGGATGTGCAGATCGGCCACGTCGCGCACATCCGCGACGCCGAAACGCTGGCGCCGCACGACGGGCATGGTCCCGTCGAGCATCGCCTTGGTCAGCTGCAACGACGAACGCATCTGCGTCGTCAGTGTCGGGCCGAGGATGAAGGTCGGGTTGACCACGACCAGCTCGGTCTCGCCGCCCTCACGTTCGACGAAGTCCCACGCTGCCCGCTCGGCGATCGTCTTGGACCGCGGGTAGGGCGGGAGGCCGGGCGTATCGGGGTCGGTCCAGTCCGCCTCGGTGTACTCGGCCCCCGGCTTTGGTGAGTAACCGACCGCCGCGAACGACGAGGTCAGCACGACCCGCCTGGCGCCCGCATCTCGCGCCGCTCGCAGGGCGCGGAGCGTGCCCTCGCGCGCGGGAACGATCAGCTCGTCGGGATCGTCGGGCATGACGGTCGGGATCGGCGAGGCGACGTGGTGGACCTCCTCGCAGCCGGCCGTCGCGGCCGCCCAGCCGTCGTCGGCCGTCAGGTCGGCGGCGACGAGCTCCAGGCCGGCGTCGTCGGCGCCGCCGCGACGCACCGCCTCGCGCAGGCCGTCTTCGTGCGCCGTCGAGCGCGCGGTCGCGCGCACCGGGCGCCCGGCGCGCAGCAGCGCGGCGATCAGCTGGGTGCCGACGTAGCCGGACCCGCCGGTGACGAGGACCGGGCTCATGGCCGCAGCTCCATCCGCTCGTAGGCGTGGAAGGCCTGCTGGCGCGCCTCGGCTTCCGCCGCCGCGTCGCCGTGGACGCGCGCGTCCCACAGCGCCGCCTTCGCCCGCAGGTACCCGAGCCGCGCGTGCTGGGCGACGATCTCGGCCTCGATCCGCTCGGCGTGGCGCAGCAGCAGGTCGCGCTGCTCGGTCGCCGCCTCGTGTCCGCGCGCACGGTTCGCCTGGTAGGTGCGCATGTCCTCGATCCCGACGCCGGTCGCGCGCAGGCACGCCAGCGCCTGGAGCGTGTCGACGTCGTCGTCGCGGTAGCGACGGTGTCCGCTGCTCGCGTCGCGGGCGATCGGGCCGATCAGCCCGATCTCCTCGTAGTAGCGCATCGTCGGCTCGCTCAGACCGGTCCGCCGCGCTGCGTCTTGAATCGTCAAAGCTGTCATGGGCACACCAAAGCAGACCTCAAGCGCTTGAGGTCAAGGCCCTTGCTCCGCTTCCCGACCGAGACGGCGATGAGAACGAACTCATGTAAGAAATCGGTTATCGAAGCTTGTCGTGTGATCGCTCAACTACGACTGTGATCGCGCCAAGTCGTCTTGGGGTCGACTGTTGATCCGGCGCGCAGGGCCGCGTCGGCGACCGACCGAAGCATCGATACGACAGAAACGCAGACGCTGATGCTCACGTTCCTGGTGCTTGCAGTGACCGCCGGTGTTGCGTTCGGAGGAGCGCTCTACTTGCTTGACGGCGAAAGCCTGCTGTGGGCCATCATCGCCGGCGTGAGCTTTGGCGTCGTCTGGACGCGACTCGCGCTTCCGCGCTTGCGCCGAAGAGGCTGAGCGGCCGCTGTCCTCAACCGCGAAAGCGGATGCGAACCGCTGCCCGCGTGCACACCGCCGGCAGCGCGCCGCCGGCGGCGTTGGGCCGGTTGCACGCGTACGTGCGGCGGTGCCACGTCACGTCGCAGCGGCCGAAGCTCTTCGCGCCGAAGCAGATGCCGCTGTTCGGAGCGGCGTGCGGGCCGCTCTCGCTCGTGATCGCGTTCTCGTAGGCGAGGGCGACGCCGTGCGCCTCGGTGCACGCTCCCCCGCGGATCGAGATCGCCGAGATCCGCTTGAACTGGGGCTTGAACGTGAAGTCCGCGCAGTGGTGCACCTTGACGCTGGCGCCCGCCGGTGCGGCGGTCGCGGCGACGGTGGCCACGGTCACGGCGACGCAGCAGGCGATCAACGTGCTCCTCATGCCGGCCCGTCTACCCTCGCGCGGGCCGGCCCATGCGTCCGACGCGCCGACTTTCAGTCCTCGACCACCTGGTAGATGCCGTAGATCACGCCGGGGATGTGGCCCAGCAGCTGGAGGATGATCGCGTAGACGACCTTGCGGCTGAACCCCTCGTGGATCCAGACGGCGAGGAACGGGAGGAACAGACAGAGCACGACGAGCAGCGTCTTGGTCATGACGGATCCCTGGTGTCGGGGGTTGGGATCAGCACACGCTCCCCGCCCGGCGCCTGGTTGAACCGGCGTTTGTCCGGGCTCGCCCCGGGTACCGGTGAGCGATGCGCGTGGTGGTCACCGGAGCGACGGGGAACGTGGGCACGAGCGTGCTCGCGGCGCTGTGCGACGAGCCGGAGGTGACGGAGATCGTCGCGATCGCCCGGCGGCCGGCCTCCTTCGGCGACGCGCGCGTGACCTTCGTCGCGGCCGACGTCGCCGAGGCCAACCTGACCGACCAGCTGCGCGGCGCCGACGCGGTCGTCCACCTGGCGTGGCTGATCCAGCCGTCGCGCGACGAGCGC
>JAATFK010000686.1 GCA_015655225.1 Solirubrobacterales bacterium
GAGTTCGTCAGCCTGATCTGCATGCCGGAGGTCGTCACGCCCGCGGGCAGGCTCAGGACGATCGCGAGCGGCGTCGAGGCTTGTCTGCGCCTGCGCGACGGTCTGCGCCGACGACCCGGACCCCGTGATCGCTACGGGGACCGCGAGCGCCGAGCCGCTGACAGCGCCGACCGCCAGCCCGCTCACGCCGAGCGCGAGCGCTCCCCTCCGCACGGTCCTGCCCCGTCTCGATCTCATCTGATCCCCCCGGATCGATTGTGTTCCTCTGCTTTCTACGTGATCGTGATACTGCACTTCCGTCGAACGGTCGGTGTAGCGATCCTGTTGCCGACCCCATCCGCCCCCCGCGCCATCCTTGGGCGCCATGCCAATCCATCCCGTCGAGCCGCTGCGGGGACATCGCTACGGCTATGTGCTGATCATCGCGGTGATCGCCGCGCTCTATGCGATCGTCGCTCCCGACAGCGACGTCAGTCGTGGCGTCGGGCTGTTGCTTCAGGGCGGGACGCTGCTGGTCGTGATCGCGACCGCCCGGGAGACGCCGCTCGTGCGTGACGAGATCGCCGCGCTGGTGAGCGCCACCCTCGTCGCCCTCGCGGTCACCGTCGCGCTCGGGTGGGTCTCGCGCGAGGTCGGCTCGGCGATCGCGGGCGCCGCCGTGATCGCCGCCGTCGTCGTCCTCGTGCGCGGGATCCTGCGGCTCCTGAGCGACCGCGGCGTCGTGTGGCAGGCGCTCTTCGGCGCCCTCGCCGTCTACCTGCTCGCCGGTCTCCTGTTCGGCCTGCTGATCGGGATCGCGGCGAGAATCGCCCCGCACGCGTACTTCAGGCAGGGCACCGACGGGACCCTCAGCGACCACGTCTACTTCAGCTTCGCCGCCCTCACGACGACCGGCTTCGGCGACCTCACCCCGGCGACTCACGCCGGCCGCGCCCTCGCGGTGCTGGAGACGCTGATCGGCCAGATCTACCTCGTGACGGTGATCTCCCTGCTCGTCGGCAACATGCGCCGCTCCCGTCTCCGTCAGGAGGAAGGGTCCGCCTAGGCCGGCGCCAGCACGACCTCCACCGCCAGCGGGCGCCCCTCGACCTCGACCTCCGGCGCGCCGTCGCGCCCGGTGTAGCGGACGGCGGTCGCGAGCGTCTCCTCCGCCACGTAGCCCTCGTGCGTGCGCGCCGCCGCGAGCAGGTCCTCGCTGCCGCCGAGCCGCAGCTCGATCCGCGCGGTGACCGCGACGCCGGCCTCGCGGCGCGCCTGCTGCACGACCCGCACGATCTCCCGCGCGAGCCCCTCGTCGCGCAGCGGCTCGTCGATCGTCGTGTCGATCGCGACAGTCAGCGGGCCGCGCGTGGAGACGACGAGGCCAGGCCGCGGCTCGCGCCGCGCCAGCAGGTCGTTCTCCGCCAGCGCGTAGGTGCGCGGCTGATCGAGCAGCGTCGAGCCGCCGACCGTCACCGTCACGACGCCGTGCAGGTCGAGCGCCCGGCGCAGCTCGTCGCCATCGCGCGCCCGCACCCGCGTCGCGACCGCCGGCAGGTCGCGTCCGCAGCGCGGGCCGAGCCGGCTGAGGTTCGGCAGCATCGCCGTCCGCTCCAGCACCGCCGCGTCGGCGACCAGCTCGACCGCCTTCACGTTCAGCTCCGCCATCGCCAGCTCGCGCAGCCGGCCGATCGCCGCCCGCGTCTCCCCGTCGGCGCTGGAGACGACCACGCGCGGGAGCGGCTGGCGCAGCTTCACCTTCGAGCGGCTGCGCGCGTCGCGGCCCAGCTCGATCGCCTCCCGCACGAGCGCCATGTCGCGCTCCAGCCGCGCGTCGGCTCTGCTCGCGTCGGGCTCCGGGTAGTCGCACAGGTGGACCGAGTCGGGCTCGGCGCCGAAGTCGCCGCTCGCCCCGCCGACGAGGTTGGAGTAGAGCTCCTCGGCCGCGAACGGGATCGCCGGCGCGAGCAGCTTGGCGGTCGTCACAAGGCATTCGCGCAGCGTCGCGAGCGCGGCGACGTCGCCGTTCCAGAAGCGCCGCCGCGACAGCCGCACGTACCAGTTCGACAGCTCCTCGACCCAGGCGACCGCGAGCTGCGCGGCGCCGGTCGCGTCGAACGCGTCGATCAGCTCGCGCGTCTCCGCCACGACCCCCTGCAGCCGCGAGAGCGCCCAGCGGTCGAGCGGCGGGCGCTCCGACACCGGCGGCACCGCGCCCGCGGCCGCCCCCACGCCCGCGCCGCCACCGTCGAAGCGCTCGATGTTCGCGTAGAGGACGTAGAAGCCGTAGGTCGTCCAGAGCGGCATCAGCAGGTCCCGCACCCCCGCCTCGACCGCCTCCTCCGAGAAGCGGTAGCCGGCCCACGGCTGCTGGGAGGCGAGGTAGTACCAGCGCAGCGCGTCGGCGCCGTGGCGTTCGACCACCTCCCACGGGTCGACCGCGTTGCCACGGCTCTTCGACATCTTGTGGCCGTGCTCGTCCTGCACGTGCCCGAAGCAGATCGCGGTCTTGAACGGGATCTCGTCGAACAGCAGCGTCGAGCACGCGAGCGAGGTGTAGAACCAGCCGCGCGTCTGGTCGATCCCCTCGCATATGAGCGTCGCGGGGAACTGCTCGGCCACCTCCCGCCGCCCCTCGAACGGGTAGTGGAACTGCGCGAACGGCATGCAGGCGGAGTCGTACCAGGTGTCGATCGTCGCGGCGACGCGGCGCATCGTCCCGCCGCAGCCCTCGACCGCGCACGGCCACGCGACCTCGTCGATGAAGGGACGGTGCAGGTCGGGCGGCAGCTCGCCGGCCAGCTCGCGCAGCTCCGCCAGCGAGCCGACGCAGTGGCGCGTCCCGCACGCCTCCTCCGAGCACTGCCAGATCGGCAGCGGCGTCCCCCAGTAGCGGTCGCGCGAGAGCGCCCAGTCGACGTTCCCCTGCAGCCAGTTGCCGAAGCGGCCGTCGCGCACGTGCGCGGGCCGCCAGTCGATCCGCGCGTTCTGCGCGAGCATCGCGTGGCGCTCCTCGCGCGTCGCGACGTACCAGCTCTCCTTCGCGTAGTAGAGCAGCCGCTCCTGGCAACGCCAGCAGTGCGGGTAGCTGTGGGTGACCGGCGTCGCGTCCCACAGCAGGCCGGCCTCGCGCAGCCGCTGCACCACGCGCGGGTTCGCGTCGCGGACGAAGACGCCCTCGAGGCCGGCGATCCGCTCGTCGTAGGTGCCGTCGGCGCGGACGGGGTTGTGCAGCGGGATCCCGTGGCGCTCGCAGAGGACGTAGTCCTCCTCCCCGAACGCCATCGCGGTGTGCACGAGGCCGGTGCCCTTGTCGACCGTCACGTGCGGCGCCGCGAGCACCGAATGGCCACGCGGGCCGTGGTCCGGCAGGTCGTCGAACGGCGGCGCGTAGCGGGCGTCGACGAGTGCCCGGCCGAGGCAGCGGTCGAGCACTTCGGCATCCGCGCCGAGCACCGCCTCGGCCCGCTCCTCCGCCACCACCAGCACCTCCTCGCCGACGCGCGCCCGCACGTACGTCAGCTCCGGGTCGACCGCGACCGCCGCGTTCGCGAACAGCGTCCACGGCTGCGTCGTCCAGACCAGCAGCGCGTCGCCGGCACGCAGCGGCCCGCGCCGCTCGGTCACCGGCAGCCGCACCGTCACGGCGACGTCCTCCACGTCGGCGTAGCCCTGCGCGACCTCGTGGGAGGAGAGCGCCGTGCCGCAGCGCGGGCAGTACGGGACGACCTTGTGGCCCTCGTAGAGCAGCCCGCGGTCCCACAGCTCGTGGAGCGACCACCAGACCGACTCGACGTACTCGGGGTCGGAGGTGCGGAACGCGCCCTCCAGGTCGATCCAGAAGCCGATCCGCTCGGTCAGCTGCTCCCAGCGCGCGATGTAGTGCTCGTTCGACGCGCGGCACCGCTCGTTGAACGCGGCGACGCCGTAGCGCTCGATCTCCTGCTTGGAGTCGAGCCCGAGCTGCCGCTCGACGCTCAGCTCGACCGGCAGCCCGTGGCAGTCCCAGCCTGCCTTGCGCGGGACTCGGTAGCCGCGCATCGTCTTGTAGCGCAGGTAGAAGTCCTTGAACGAGCGCAGCAGGACGTGGTGCGCGCCGGGGTCGC
>JAATFK010000075.1 GCA_015655225.1 Solirubrobacterales bacterium
CGCGACTCCTCGCAGGTCGACCACAGTTCCTCGACCGCCGCCGGTCCCGGCCAGCTCTACGCCGACCAGGGCGACCATCACCTCGCGACCGGGCAGAAGCCGTCGAAGCCCTACGCGTCCGACCCGCCGACGAGCGGCCCCCACGTGCCGCAGGCGATCACGAGCGACCCCGCCGGGACGGTGCTGACCGACGACCAGATCCTCGAGGCGATCGAGCAGGGCAACGTCGTGATGCTCTACGGCACAGCGAAGCCGCCGGCCGCGCTGAGAGCGGTCGCGAACCAGCTGGCGGGACCGTTCGACCCGGCGCTCGTCGCCGCCGGGCAGGGCGTCGTGCTCGGCCGCCGGCCCGGCACGAGCGGCGTGATCGGCGTCGCGTGGCGCCACCTGCTGCCGGTCGGGAGCGCGAGCGACCCGGCGCTGGAGCAGTTCGGCGACTACTGGCTCGGGCGCGGCGCGAGCGGCTGACCGCGCCCGCCCGCGTTTTGGGGGTCTCGGCTGCGATCATGGAGGGGATGACGGACTCCCCCACCCACGGCCCGCTGCGGATCGCGCTCTGCCAGATGAACGCGACGGTCGGCGACATCGCCGGCAACGAGCGCAAGATCCTCGACGGGATCGCGGAGGCTCGCGAGCAGGGCGCGCAGCTCGTCCTCTTCCCTGAGCTGGCGATCACCGGCTACCCGCCGGAGGACCTGCTGCTGAAGGAGCACTTCCTCGCGGACGCCCGCGCCGCTGTGGACCGGATCGCGGCGGTGACCGAGGGGATCGTCGCGCTCGTCGGCTTCCCCGAGCGCGAGGACGACGTGTACAACGCGCTCGCGGTGCTGGCCGACGGCGAGCTGCACGGGATCTACCGCAAGCTCTACCTGCCGAACTACGGCGTCTTCGACGAGGCCCGCTACTTCCAGAGCGGCACCGAGGCGGGGCTGATCGAGCTGGCCGGCATCAGAGTCGGCCTCTCGATCTGCGAGGACATCTGGGAGCCGGGGCCGCCCGCCTCGACCGAGGCGCGCGCCGGCGCGACCGTGATCGTCAACCTCTCCGCCTCCCCCTACTACGCCGGCAGAGGCCGCCAGCGGGAGCGGATGCTCGCCCAGCGGGCGCGGGACAACAACTGCGTGGTCGCGTACTGCGCGCTCGTCGGCGGGCAGGACGAGCTGGTCTTCGACGGCCACTCGCTCGTGCTCGACCACCGGGGCGAGGTGATCGCGCGCGCCGGCCAGTTCACGGAGGAGCTGCTGGTCGCGACGGTCGACCCGCAGGCGGCCGCGACGCACCGGCTGCGCGACGCGCGCCACCGCGCCGCCGTCCGCACCGAGCACGAGGACCCGCCGACGCTCGCCCGCTTCCCGCTGCAGCCGCTGTCGTCCGAGCCGCCGGAGCGCCTGCGGATCGGCGGCCCGGTCGCGGAGCTGCTCTCACCGGTCGCGGAGGTCTACGCGGCGCTCGTGCTGGGATTGCGCGACTACGTCGCGAAGAACGGCTTCTCGCGCGTGGTGCTCGGGCTCTCGGGCGGGATCGACTCGGCGCTCGTCGCGGCGATCGCGGTGGACGCGCTCGGGCCCGGCGGCGTCAGCGTCGCGGTGATGCCGTCGCCGCACTCCTCCCTCGCGACGCAGAGCGACGCGCGGCTGCTGGCCGACAACCTCGGCGTCGAGCGGTTCGAGTTCGCGATCGCGCCGGCGATGGACGCCTATGAGTCGACGCTCGGCGAGGTCTTCGCCGACCGCGCGCCCGACATCACGGAGGAGAACCTGCAGGCGCGGATCCGCGGCAACCTGCTGATGGCGCTCTCGAACAAGTTCGGCTGGCTCGTGCTCGCGACCGGCAACAAGTCGGAGATGTCGGTCGGCTACTCGACGCTCTACGGCGACCTCGCGGGCGGCTTCGCCGTCATCAAGGACGTCTACAAGACGCGGGTCTACGAGCTGGCGGAGCACGTCAACGCGGTCGCCGGCGGCGAGCGGATCCCGCGCTCGATCATCGACCGCGCGCCGAGCGCCGAGCTGCGCCCCGACCAGCGCGACGAGGACTCCCTGCCGCCGTACGCCGTCCTCGACCCGATCCTCGACGCCTACGTCGAGGAGGATCTCGGCCGCGAGCAGCTGCGGCTGCGCGGCTTCCACGCCGACGACGTCGAGCACGTCGTCCGGCTGGTCGACCGCGCCGAGTACAAGCGCCGCCAGGCGCCGCCGGGGATCAAGATCACGAGCCGGGCCTTCGGCCGCGACCGCCGCGTCCCGATCACGAACCGCTACGGCGGCTGATCGGTCGATGTGAAGCATTCTCTGTGTCCTATGGACACAGAGATCGCCTCAGGTCGCCGGCGCCGGGCGGACCGCGATCGTCATGCGGGTGACGACGCAGAGGCGCTCGTCGTCGTCGGTGATCTCGACGTCCCAGACCCAAGTGGTGCGGCCACGGTGGCGGGCGCGCGCGACGGCGTGGATCGTGCCGGCGAGGATCGGGCGCAGGAAGCTCGTCTGGTTCGAGGAGCCGACGGCGATCATCCCCTGCGACTCGACCGCGACGTAGGTCCCGAGCGAGGCGATCGACTCCGCGATCGAGGCGAAGACGCCGCCGTGGACGAGGCCGAACGGCTGGTGCACCTGCGGGGTGACTGGCACCTCGGCGCGCACGAGGCCGTCCTCCAGCTCGATCACCTCGAGCCCGTAGAGGGCGTCGAAGCCGACGGCGGGATGGGCTGACAGGTCGATGGGCATGGCGGCACGATAGCCACCCCCGATCATCTACGCTTGGTCGCGCATGAGCGGCCTCACCTCGCTTCCCCCCGACCAGCGTGCCGTCCTCCAGCTGATCCTGAAGCAAGGCCGTGGGTACGACGACCTCGCCGGATTGCTGAGAATCGACGCGTCCGCCGTCCGCGACCGCGCGCTCGCCGGCCTCGACGCGCTCGCGCCCGACGCGGCACGGGGATTGACGCCGGAACGACGCGCCGAGGTGGGCGACTACCTGCTCGGCCAGCAGGACGACGCGACGCGGGAGGCGACGAGCGAACGGCTCGCCGGCTCGGGCGCCGCGCGGGACTGGGCCGCCGTGCTGCGCGAGCAGCTCGCGCCGGTGGCCAGCGGCCCGCTGCCTGAGGTGCCGGGGGCTGGCGCCGCGAACGGGTCCTCGAACGGTGCGGCCACGAGATCGGCGAACGGCGCTACGAGGGAGAGGAAGAACGGGACGCCCCCGGCCCCGTCGGCCGAGCCGGCTCCCGCCGGCGGCGCGTCGGCGACCACCGCCGCCCAGCCCGCTGCCTCCGCGTCGCCCCCGCCGCCGTCCGTCCCCAGACCCGGCCCCCCCGTCACCACCGCGCCGCCACCGAGACGCGGCTCTCGCCTCGGCGGCATCCTGCTGATCGCGGGCATCGCCGTGGTGATCGCCGTCGTCGTGATCCTGCTCGTCAACCGTGGCGGGGACGACGACAACCCGACCGCCGCGGCTCCGCCGTCGACCCAGACGACGCCGGCCGCGACCAGCACCACGGCCGCCACCGGCACCACCACTGCCCCGAGAATCCTCGGCCAGGCGAACATCAACGCGCCCGCCGGCGGCCAGGCGAGAGGGCTCGGCTACGTCGTCCCGACCAGCACCGGCAGCAGAAGAGAGACGCTGGCGCTCCAGGTCGAGAAGATGCCGGCGAACACCAAC
>JAATFK010000150.1 GCA_015655225.1 Solirubrobacterales bacterium
CGCTCACGCTGCGGGCCTGGAAGCGCAACCTCACGCGCCATCGCGCGGCGGCGGTCGCGGCCGCCGGGAGCGAGCGCGAGCGCGTCTGGCGCCTCTACCTCGCGGGCGCGACGCTCGCCTTCGAGCGCGGCGAGCTGGGCGTCTTCCAGACGGTCGCGACCCGGGTCGGCGCGCCGCACGGCCTGCCGCTCACCCGCTTCGCCCCACGGCGGGCGGCGGCGCCGTCGCACCGGCAGCGGGGGAGCGGCGTCCCGGCGCCCACGCGGCGGCGCTGAGCGCGGCGGCGCGGCCGGCTCAGCCGGTCGAGGCCGCGTCGAGCTTCCAGTCGCCCTTCACGCGCACGAAGGCGATCGGTCTCGCGGCGCTGCCGGTGAGGTGCGGGTTGGTGCCGCTCGCGGTGCCGAGCACGACGACCACGTCGCTCAGCGTGTAGGTCGTTCTCGGGACCCGTCTGGCGAGCCGGTCGAACGCCGGCGGACAGGTGCTGTCGGTGCCGCCGAGCTGGTGGTCGGCGGACAGGAACGCGCGCTGCGCGGCGGCCGAGAGGAGGGCGCAGCCTCTCGCGCCGTCGGCCGCGAGGATCGCCTTCCCGTAGGCGGCGTAGGTCGCGCGCACGGCCGCGCGGGGATCGGGCTTGGCGGCGCCGCAGGCCGCGAGTGGGACCGTCGCGAGGACGGCGATGAGGGCGAGCGGGCGCACGGGATCGTCTCGGGCGCGGAGTCTAGGGATGGCAGGAGCGTGCACGCGCCGTCGCCCGGCAGGGGTCGAATAGCATGGAAGGCATGCACGTCCTGCTGCCAGACGACACCCGCCTCGAGCTGCCCGAGGGCGCCACCGGCGCCGACGCCGCCGCCGCGATCGGCGCCGGCCTCGCCCGCGCCGCGCTCGCCGTCAAGGTCGACGGGGTCGAGCGCGACCTCGTCGCGCCGCTCCACGACGGCGCGCGGCTGGAGATCGTCACGCCATCGAGCCCGGACGCGCTGGACCTCCTGCGCCACGACACCGCACACGTGCTCGCGGCCGCCGTGATCGACCTCTATCCGGAGGTCAGAATCTCGATCGGGCCGCCGATCGAGAACGGCTTCTACTACGACTTCGAGTTCCCGCCCGGCGTCACGATCTCCGACGCCGACTTCGACCGCATCGAGGCGAAGATGCGCGAGCACGTGAAGGCCGACGAGCACTTCCGCCGCGAGGACGTGACGGTCGCGGCGGCGCTGGAGCGCTTCCGCGAGCAGGAGCAGCCGTACAAGGTCGAGCTGATCGAGGACCTCGTCAAGAACGCGCCCGCCGACGACCCCGTGGAGACCGTCTCGCTCTACACCAACGGTCCCTTCACCGACCTCTGCCGCGGCCCGCACGGCCCCGGCACCAAGCGGATCAGAGCGTTCAAGCTGCAGTCGGTCGCGGGCGCCTACTGGCGCGGCGACGCGACCCGCACGATGCTGACCCGGATCTACGGGACCGCCTTCTTCTCCAGAGACGACCTGAAGGCCTACCTGGAGCAGGTCGAGGAGGCGAGAGCGCGCGACCACCGCAGACTCGGCAGAGAGCTGGAGCTGTTCCAGTTCTCGCCGGTCGCGCCGGGCTCGGCGTTCTGGCTGCCGAACGGGACGATCGTCTACAACCTGCTCGTCGAGCTGGCGCGGGAGATGAACCGGCCGCGCGGCTACACCGAGGTGAGAACCCCGATGCTCTACGACAGCGAGCTGTGGAGAACGTCCGGGCACTGGGACAAGTACCGCGAGAACATGTTCATCTCGCACGTCGAGGACCGCGACATGGCGCTCAAGCCGATGAACTGTCCCGGTCACGCGCACCTCTACTCGCTGCAGCGTCACTCCTACCGCGACCTGCCGGTGCGCTACGCGGAGCCGGGGCCGCTGCACCGCTACGAGCCCTCCGGAACGCTCCACGGCCTGCTGCGCGTGCGGCAGTTCGTGCAGGACGACGCGCACATCTTCTGTCGCGAGGACCAGATCCAGGACGAGGTCAACGGCTGCCTCGAGCTCGTCTTCGCGACGCTGCGCCGCTTCGGCTTCGAGATCGACGTCGAGCTGTCGACGCGGCCCGAGCAGCGGATCGGCAGCGGCGAGCTGTGGGACCGCGCCGAGGGCGCGCTGATCGAGGCGCTCGAGGGCCAGGAGATCGCGTATCGCGTGAACCCGGGCGACGGCGCCTTCTACGGGCCGAAGATCGACTTCCACGTGACCGACTCGCTCGGCCGCTCGTGGCAGCTCGGCACGGTGCAGCTCGACTACAACATGCCGGAGCGCTTCGGGCTCGTCTACACGGGCGCGGACAACGCCGAGCACACGCCCGTGATGATCCACCGCGCCGCGTTCGGCTCGTTCGAGCGCTTCATCGGGATCCTGATCGAGCACTACGCGGGCGAGTTCCCGCTCTGGCTCGCGCCGGTGCAGGCGACCCTGCTGCCGATCTCCGACCGCCACGTGCCGTACGCGAACGAGATCGCCGCGACGCTGCGCGACGAAGGCGTGCGCGTCGACGTGGACGAGCGGACCGAGTCGATCGGCCGCAAGATCCGCGACGCCGAGCTGCGCAAGGTCCACTACATGCTGGTGGTGGGGGACAGAGAGCAGGAGACGGGGAGCGTCGGACTGCGGCAACACCGCGAGGGCGACCTCGGCAGCCTGACCGTCGGCGGCTTCGCGGAGCGCGTCCGGGACGAGATCGAGCAACGCTCGGCCTAGGACTCAGATGACGCTATACTCACCGTCCCTTGAAGCTCTTCAACCACATCTGGTCGCGCTGCTCCGCTTGACGCGCCACCTCAACGCAAGCTGAATGCCGGTCCCTCGACGTTTCGACCGGCGCCCGCCTGAGCGGGACACGACCCGGGTCAATGAGCGCATCCGCGTTCCCGAGGTCCGCCTCATCGGTGATGACGGTCAGCAGATCGGCATCCTCAGAACGCCTGACGCGCTGAAGTACGCCCAGGAGCGCGACCTCGACCTCGTCGAGGTGGCCCCCGAGGCCCGCCCGCCCGTCTGCCGCGTGCTCGACTATTCGAAGTACAGATACGAGCAGGCGCAGAAGGTCAAGGCCGCGCGCAAGCACCAGCAGCAGATCACGATCCGCGAGATCAAGTTCCGCCCAAAGATCGCGCAGAACGACTATGACACGAAGAAGGGGCACGTCACCCGCTTCCTCAGACACAAGGACAAGGTCAAGGTCACGATCATGTTCCGCGGTCGAGAGGTGACGCATCCCGAGCGTGGCGAGGCGCTGCTGAGCAGACTCGCGGAGGAGCTCGCCGACATCGGCACCGTCGAGCAGCGTCCGATCCAGGACGGCCGCAACATGACGATGATGCTCGGGCCGTCGAGATCCGTGCTGGCTGAGCCCGACCCGCCGAGAAGAGCGGACAAGCACGCCGACGACGACGCCGCGGTCGCCGTGGCCGAGTCGGCCGCGCCGGCTGCCGCTGAGGCTCCGGCTGCTGCCGAGGCGAGACCCGCGCCGGAGGCTGCGAGTCCTGCTGCTGAGGCGAGACCCGCTGCCGCCGCGAGACCTGCCGCTGAGGCTGCGAGACCTGCCGCTGAAGCAAGACCTGCTGCTGAGGCGAGACCGGCTGCTGCCGCGAGACCGGCACCCGCCGCGGAGGCGAGACCCGCCGCCGCTGCGAGACCGGGTGGCAGAGCCGCCGCGAGAGCGCCGGCGAGACCCGCCGCCGCCAGAGCCCCGGCGAGACCCGCTGCCAGAGCGGCCGCGAAGCCCGCTGCCGCACCCGCTGCTCCGGCGTCGTCGGACGACGACGCCGACGTGACCGCGGACGCTCCGAGAGCGTCCGACCCCGCCGCCGCGCGCTAGTCGCCGGCGTCGTCGACGAGGGACGCCGCGCGGCCGTGCTGCTGACCGCGCTCGTCTCCGCCGCGATCGCCGCCGCGACCCCGGTCGTGACGGCGGCCGGGGCCGGCCCCGCGCCGACCCCGGCCCGGGCCGCCGCCACCCCGGCGGCGACCACGGACGCGGCGAGCGCCGCCGCGCTCTCGCTCGACCAGGCCGCCGGCGAGCACGTGATCGGCTCCCTGCCGGGCACGACCCTTTCGGCCGGGCTGGCCGCGCGGATCCGCCGCGGCGAGGTCGCCGGCGTGATCCTCTTCACCCGCAACATCAGCTCCCGCGCGCAGCTGCGCGGGCTGACGGCGCAGCTCCAGGCCGAGCGCAGACGCGGCCCCGCCGCCCTGCGCGACCGGCCGCTGCTGATCATGATCGACCAGGAGGGCGGGCTCGTGAAGCGCCTCTCCGGCGCGCCGGTCGACTCGCCCGGCGAGCTGGCGAGGATCGGCAGCGCCGACCGTGCCCGGCGCGAGGGTCTCGCGACCGCCCGCAACCTCCGCGACGTCGGCGTCAACGTCGACCTCGCGCCGGTGCTCGACATCGGCCGCCCCGGCTCCGACGTCCGCAAGCTCGGCCGCTCCTGGGGCTCGACCCCCGCGCGCGTGGAGCAGCTCGCGGGCGCCTTCGCCGACGGCCTCAAGGCGGGCGGCGTCCTCGCCTGCGCCAAGCACTACCCGGGTATCGGCGGCGCGACCGTCGACGAGGACCTGACGCTCAACCGCATCACCCTCCCGCTCGCGACGCTGCGCTCGGTCGACGAGGCGCCGTTCCGCTTCGAGGCCGCCCGCGGGATCCCGCTCGTGATGGTCTCGACCGGCGTCTACCCGGTGCTGTCGAGCGAGGCGGCGATGTTCGCGCCTCAGATCGCGACGACCGAGCTGCGCAAGACGGTCGGCTTCAAGGGCACGTCGGTGACCGACGACCTCGAGGTGCCGGCGCTCGCCAGCCGCACCCCCGAGCGCAAGGCGCTCGACGCCACGACCGCCGGCGAGGACCTGCTCCTGTTCGCGCAGACCGACGCGGCGGCGATCCGCGGGCAGGCCGCGCTCGTCCACGCCGTGACCGCCGGGACGCTCCCGCGCGCTACGATCGACGCGGGCACGTCCCGTGTCCTGGCCCTGCGCGATCGGCTCCGCTGACCGGCCGTCGCCGCTCGCCGAGTTCTGCTTTACTTCCACGTCCTGATGCCGAAGATGAAGACCCATTCCGGCGCGAAGAAGCGCTTCAGAGTTTCTGCCAACGGCAAGGTCCGTGGCCGTCACGCCTTCACGAGCCACATCCTCGAGAAGAAGTCGCCCAAGCGCAAGCGCAAGCTCGGTCAGCCTGCCTCGATCTCCGATCACGACGCCCCGCGCGTGAAGAAGCTGCTCGGAGTCGGCAAATGACCCGCGTCAAGCGCTCCGTCAACGCCCGCAAGAAGCGGCGCGAGACCCTCGAGATGACGAGAGGCTTCCGGGGCGAAGCCAATCACAATTACAGACGCGCGAAGGAAGCGCTGCTGAAGGCGGACCAGTACCGCTACCGCGACCGGCGCAACCGCAAGCGCGACTTCCGTCGCCTGTGGATCACGCGCATCAACGCGGCCGCACGCATCAACGATCTTTCGTACTCGCAGTTCATGCACGGCCTGCAGCTGGCCGGCGTGGAAGTCGATCGCAGAATCCTCGCGGACATCGCCGTGCGCGATGCCGAGGCGTTCCGCCGATTCGCCTCACAGGCCCGTGAGGCGCTGGCGGCTGCTGCGAAGTAGACGCTGAACGCACTTCTCGAACGGGCGCCGCTTCCTTCTGGACGGCGCCCTTCGTCGTTTAAGGACCCATCACACGTCGCATGCCGATCACCTCCCACCACAACACCCACCTCAGAGAGCTGCGCAAGCTCGCGCAGCGGCGCGTGCGCGATCGCAGCGGCCGCTTCGTCGCCGAGGGCGAGGACCTGCTGGAGGCCGCCGACGCGGCCGGGTGGGAGCCGGTCGTGCGCTACTGCGCGACCGGCAGCGGCCTCGCCGGCACCGAGGTCGAGCCGGAGCTGTTGGCGGCCGCCTCGCAGCTCGGCTCCGGCACCCGCACGCTCGCCGTCTACGAGCAGCGCTGGGCGGACGCGCCGACCGGGCCGCTGTGCGTCTCGCTGCACGGGATCGCCGACCCCGGTAACGTCGGGGCGATCCTGCGCTCGGCGCTCGCGTTCGGGGCCGCGTCGGTCGCGCTCGGGCCCGGCTGCGCCGACCCCTTCGGACCGAAGGCGGTGCGGGCCAGCATGGGCGCGGTCTTCGCCGTCCCGCTCGCGCACGCCGCGACGGTCGCGGAGCTGCCGGGGGAGAGAGTCGCGCTCGACGCGCGGGCGGGGGAGACGCTCGACGGGCTGGCGGGGGCGCTCGCGCGCCCGGCCGGCCAGGCCGGGGCCGTCCCGGCGACCCCCGCCCCCGACGCCCTCGCCGGGCCGCGCCCGGCCCTGCCCGCGCTCACCGCGCTCGCTGAGCAGGACGCCTCCGCCGCGCCCACCGCGCCGCCCACCATCACCCTCCTGGTCGGCGCCGAGCGCACCGGCCTCCCGGCCGACGTGCTCGACGCGGCCGATCGCGCGGTGCGGATCCCGATCCGCTCGGACTCGCTCAACGCCGCGATGGCGGCGACCGTCGCGCTCTACGAGCTGACCCGCGGCACGCTCTCCGCGTCCCCCGCCGCACCACGCGCCAACGACCAAGCCCCGGACCATAGGATTGGCGCCTGATGATCGAGCAGATCGAAGCCCTCAGAGTCGCCGCCGAGGCCGACGTCGCCGCCGCCGACAGCATGCAAGCGCTGGAGGCAGCGCGGGTCAAGCACCTCGGCCGCAGAGCCGAGCTGCCGAACCTCCTGCGCGGCGTCGCCGAGCTGCCGCCGCAGGAGCGCGGCGCCGTCGGCAAGGCCGCGAACGTCGCCCGCAGAGCGCTGGAGACGCTGATCGAGCAGCGCGGCGGCGAGCTGGCCGCCGGGGAGCTGGACGCCCAGCTCGCCCGCGACCGCGTCGACGTCACGCTCCCCGGAGCGCCCGCGCTGCCGGCCGGTGGCCTGCACCTGCTGACGCAGACGCGGCGCGAGATCGAGGACGTCTTCATCGGGATGGGCTTCAACGTCGCCGAGGGTCCCGAGGTCGAGACCGTCCACTACAACTTCGACGCGCTCAACCACGACCCCGCGCACCCGGCGCGGCTGAAGACCGACACCTTCTACGTCGCCGACGACACGGTCCTGCGCACGCACACCTCGCCGATGCAGATCCGCGCGATGGAGCAGGGGCCGCCGCCGCTCTTCATCATCGTCCCCGGCCGCGTCTACCGGCGCGACAGCGACGCCACCCACACGCCCCAGTTCCACCAGATCGAGGGGCTGGCGGTCGACACCGACGTGACGCTCGCCGATCTGCAGGGGACGCTGCTCGCGTTCGCACGCGCGATCTTCGGCCCCGACCGCGAGGTCCGGCTGCGACCGCACTTCTTCCCGTTCACCGAACCGTCGGTCGAGGTCGACGTGTCGTGCTTCAACTGCAACGCCGGTGTGATGCCCGACGGCTCGCGTTGCCCGCTGTGCAAGGGCTCGGGCTGGATCGAGATCCTCGGCTCCGGAATGGTCGACCCGAACGTGTTCGCGCACG
>JAATFK010000673.1 GCA_015655225.1 Solirubrobacterales bacterium
CGCCTTCAGCACGCCGGGCAGCGCCTCCAGCGGCACCGTCCCGCCGGAGGAGGCGAGCGCGAGGTAGATGAAGAGCAGCAGCGCGACCAGCTGGCCGAGCGCGCCGAGCGCCGCGAACAGCACGAGCGTGCCGAGCGCGATCACGATCGCCGCGAGCGCGATGAACAGCCACAGCAGGCCGGCCGACGAGGCGTCCATGCCCAGGACGGCGATCGACACCAGGAGCAGGATCCCCGTCAGCAGGGGGCAGAGGACGACCGCCATCAGCCACTTCGTCAGCAGCGTCTGCCAGCGGCTGATCGCGACCGGCATCCGCTGCGACCAGCGCGGCCCGATCTCGGTCGTCGCATAGCCGAGCGCGGCGTCGACCGTCGAGTTGATCAGCGTCGCGCCGAGGAAGCCGCACATGATCGTCAGCAGCGCGACGTAGAACGCGCTCAGCCCCTGCGCCGAGTGGTCGGGCAGCGGTCGATACTGGGTCGTCGTGACGGCGATCGGGTTGGCGCGCAGCGCGGCGATGCCGAGCGTCGCCCCGCTGCCCGCGAAGGCCGACGCGGACGCCTGCCCCGTGAGCGCGTGCCCGACCTGGCGTGAGATCGCTGCAAGCGCCGGCTGTGCGACGCCGGTCGCGAGGCCGACGCCGAGGCTGCCCGAGCGCACGTTCGTCAGCAGCTGGATCGTCGGCAGCGCCGGCGCGCCCGCGCCGGGTGCGCCGATCCCGTAGAGCGCGAGGGTCGACGCCGTGAAGCCGGACGGGATCACGATCGCCGCGTAGGCGCCGTTGCGGTTCAGCTCGCGCCGCGCCGCTCCGAGCGTCATCGAGCGCAACCCCAGTCTGCTCGCGACCGCCGGCGTGCCGGTCAGCGCCGAGGTCACCTGGCGACCGAGGTCGACCGTTCTGCCCTGCGCGCTCCCGCCCCTGTCCTGGTCGACGACGAGCACCGGCAGCCCGTGCAGGTGGCTGGTCGGGCTGACGACCGAGCCGACGTAGACGAGCGTCATCAGGACGATCAAGACCGACGCGATCGCGATCGGCGTGATCCAGAGGGCGCGGATTCCCAGCAACCGCCGAGCGGTCGCGCCCCCGGGCGCGCCCGTCGCCTCGCTCGCCGTCGCGGGCTCCTCCTCGGACACGCGGCGAGTCTACTCGGCGCGGAACGTCCCGATGTGAGCGATCGCGGCGTCGAGCGCGACCTCGAGCGGCGTCGTCTCGCGCCGGATCTGGGTCAGCAGCAGGCCGCCCTGGAGGGCCGCGAGCGTCGCCAGCGCGAGCCGGTCCGGGTCGGCGTCGGCGGCCAGCACGCCCTGGTCTCGCATCGCCCGCAGGCCGTCGCGGATCGCCGTCTCCCACTGGGCGAAGCTCTCGGCGACCTCGTGGCGCGCCTCGACGTCGACCTCCGCCAGCTCGGCGCCGAGCGAGCCGATCGGGCAGCCGCCGCGGCCGTCGCGGCTTCCCTGCAGCTCGACGATCACGTCACGCCAGGCCCGCAGCGCCTCGAAGCTGTCGAGGGCGCTCAGCAGCGGGCGCTGGAGGCCGAGCACGGCCTCGGTCTGCCGTGCGATGACGGCGTGGACGAGCGCCCGCTTGTCCTCGAAGTAGTGGTAGAGCTGCGAGCTGCTGACGCCCGCCGCCCGCTTCACGTCGTCGATCGACGTGGAGGCGACGCCGCCGTCGAGCATCAGCTGCGCCGCGACGTCCGTGATCCGGTCGCGGGTCGCCTGCCCCTTGCGCGTCAGGCGCGGCTCGTCCTGCGTGTCCTGCGCTGCTGCCATCGCCAAAGTCTAGCGGCAGGAATGGATTTGACAATCCATTCCTGCCGTGCCATATTGGATCGCGCAATCCATTTTCTACCTGAGGACGTCACGATGGAATTCGAGAACACGACCGCCCTGATCACCGGCGGCACGGCCGGCATCGGCGAGGCGACCGCGATCCTGCTGGCCCGCGGCGGCGCGACGGTGCTGATCACCGGACGCGACCCCGAGCGCGGCGCCGCCGCCGTCGCGGCGATCGAGGAGGCGAGCGGTGGGAGCGGCGGCTCGGCGCGCTACCTCCAGGCCGACCTCGGCGACCTCGCCTCGGTGCGGCGGCTCGCCGAGCAGGCCGGCCCGGTCGACGTGCTCGTCAACAACGCGGGCAGCTTCCCGACGGCGGCGACCGTCGACCAGGACGTCGCCTCCTTCGAGGAGATCTTCGACACGAACGTCCGCGGCGCGTTCTTCCTCACCGCCGCGCTCGTGCCGAGCATGCTTGCGAGAGGGTCGGGCAGCATCGTCAACGTCACCACGATGGCGGCCCAGCTCGGGATGGCCGGCGCCGCCGTCTACAGCGCCTCGAAGGCGGCGCTCGCGTCGCTCACCCGCACCTGGGCCGCCGAGTTCAGCGCCGGGGGCGTGCGCGTCAACAGCGTCTCGCCGGGGCCGACCGCGACCGCCGGCGTGATGGCCGTCTGGGGTGAGGAGACGATCAGAGCGATCGGCGCGGGCGTCCCGATCGGCCGCGCCGGAACGGCTGACGAGATCGCCGAGACGATCGCCTTCCTCGCCTCCGACCGGGCGAGCTTCGTCACGGGCGCGACGATCAACGTCGACGGCGGACGCACCGCTATCTAGGCGTCGGCTACCGGGGCGCGCCGTTGAGACCGGGGGCGCAAGCGCCTAGGATCTCGCTGCATGATGCATGCGATCGTGCTGGTGAAGGTCGACCGCGTCGCGCTCGCGGTCCTCGGCGGCGAGCTGGCGGACGTCCCCGGCGTCTCGGCCGCCTACTCGGTCACAGGCGAGTGGGACTTCGTCACGATCCTGCGGCTGCGGGAGCTGGACGACCTCGCGCACGTCGTGACCGAGCGGATCTCCCAGCTCCCGGGCGTGACGGCGACGCAGACGATGGTCGCCTTCGCGGCCTATTCGAGACACTACCTCGAGTCGCTCTTCTCCAGCGGAGAATGAGCCCCTGCGCGAGCCCAGGGGCGCTCGGCCTAGCTGGCGTCGAGCGACTCGGGCTGCGCGATCGTCCTGAAGTACGCCGTGGCGGGCTCCTCGAGCGCCGCGTAGACGCTGTCGAACGTCGCCACCACGTCGGTGCGCGCCTCCTTCAGCGGGTCGGCCGTCGCCGGCAGTTCCGGGTCCATGAAGGGGAAGCCGCGGAAGCGGTGCAGCAGCAGCGTGCGCGCCATGAACGACTCGCGGGGATCGAGCGCGCGGCGCGCTCTCGGCGTGCGCAGCGGGCCGTACTCGGCGACGAACGCCTCGTAGCGCTCGCGCACGGTGTCGAGTCTCCACGCCTGCTTGACGAGCGCGACTGGCGGCAGCCCGCGCGACATGCGCCCGACGAGCACGGAGGCGTACTGCTCGATGTCCAGCTCCCGCAGCAGCAGCCGCACCTCCTGCTCGCGGTCGCGGGCGGCGACCCAGGTCGCGTCCTGGACCGAGCCGAAGCCGACGAAGCGCAGGCGCGCGGCGAAGCGCGAGCGCTCGACGCGGCGGTCCTCCGGGATCGCGTGCCAGAGGACGGTCCAGGCGTCGACCGCCGGGTTCGTCCGCGCGAAGCTGAAGATGCGGCGGTCGCCGTCGGCCAGCAGCGCGTCCGCGCGCTCGGTCAGCGAGTAGAAGACGAGCCGTCCTCTGCGCCGGCGCGCGAGCAGGTCGCGGATCACGAGGCGCGAGAGCGCGGCGCGCGCGGCCGCCGTCGTGAAGCCGAGGCATTCAAGGATCTCGACCATCCCGCCCGACCAGACCATCTCGCCCGGCTCGCGCACGTAGGCCCCGAAGATCGTCAGGACGAGGTCCTGCGGCTGCAGCCCGCCGGTGTCGAAGGACGCGCTCACGCGAGCGGCGGGATGGTCGGAGCGAGGTCGGAGGGAGATGGCTGCACGGTGCGCGGAACCGTATCGCCCACCGGGGAGCGACCCGGCAGACCGGAGAAATCGCTTGAGCAGGAGCAGATGAGGTGTTAGTTTGCACTGCACCTGGCCACGGTGTCGATCATCGACCGCTGGTCTCCGGACGCTGAAGGGAGCTGGATGCAGACGCCGTACTGGAATCCCCGGATCGAGACGCTGGACCGCCCCGGGCTCGACGCGCTTCAACTCCGCAAGCTCCAGGATCTCGTGGCCTACACGTTGGAGTCCGCCCCCTGGCAGGGCGACCGCCTGCGCGCCGCCGGCATCACGCCGGAGTCGATCCAGAGCCTCGACGACCTCCGTCGGATTCCCTTCCTGACGCGCGACGAGTGGATGCAGAGCCAGCAGGCCAACCCGCCGTTCGGCGACGTGCTCGCCCAGCCCCGCGAGGCCGCGATGCGCTACCACACTACCTCCGGCACCAGCGGCGGCCGCCCGCTCGCCGTGCTCGACGGCCCGAAGGACTGGGAGTGGATCACGGAGATGTGGTGCTACGCGCTCTGGGGCTTCGGGGTGCGGCCGGCCGACACCGTCTTCTTCGCGTTCAGCTACGGCGCCTTCGTCGGCTTCTGGGGCGCGCACTACGCCTCCGAGAAGCTCGGCTGCCTGACGCTCGCCGGCGGCAACATGTCGACCGAGGCGCGCGTGCGCCAGATCGTCGACACCGAGACGACCGTCGTCTGCTCGACGCCGACCTACGCCCTGCGGATGGCGCAGGAGGCCGCCGCGCTCGGCATCGACCTCGCCTCCGGCCCCGTCAAGCGGCTGATCCTCTCCGGCGAGCCGGCCGGCTCGATCCCCGCCACGAAGGCGCTGATCGAGGAGCAGTGGGGCGCGAGAGCGGCCGACACCGCCGGCATGACCGAGGTCGGCACGATCGTCATGTTCGAGTGCGAGCACCAGCCCGGCGGCGCGCACATCATCGAGGACCACTACCTCGAAGAGGTGATCGACCCCGTCACCGGCGAGCCGGTCGGCTACGGCGAGGAGGGCGAGCGCGTCGTCACCTCCTTCGGCCGCGGCTTCATCCCCGTGCTGCGCTACCGGACGCGCGACCTCGTGCGCCGCGTGCCGGCCGGGACCTGCGCCTGCGGGCGCGGCTTCGACATCTACGACGGCGGCATCCGCGGCCGCGTGGACGACATGAAGGTCGTGCGCGGCACGAACGTCTACCCGCGCGCGATCGAGGAGATCGTCCGCCGCTGGCCCGAGATCGACGAGTTCCAGGTGCGCCTCTACACCGAGCAGGGGATCCGCGACGAGATCGAGGTCATGATCGAGTGCGTCGACCAGGCGACGACGGGCGTGCCCGCCGACCTGCTGAAGGACCTCGGCCGCGAGCTGGCGGAGGCCCACGAGGGGCTGCGCTTCGGCGTGCGCGTCGCGGAGCCCGACTCGCTCCCGCGCTTCGAGCTGAAGGCCAGACGACTCGTGGACGACCGCGACGTCTGGGGCTCCACCACCGGCGAGAAGAAGGTGATGTAGATGGCGTCCGAGACGGCGTTCCCCCTCAGCACCGGCGAGCAGGAGCTGCTCGACTGCTACCAGGCGCTGGCGCACACGCTGCGCGAGCACGGCGACGACCTGCCACCGTTCGCGCAACGCAACGCGATCAAGGCCCTGGCGGCGCTGTGGCAGGTCGCCAACGGCACCGGGCAGCAGCCGGGCCAGGTCTACGACCTCGGCGCCTGACGCGCCTGAAAGATCTACAGATCAGCATGGTGAGACGCAGACAGTTGGCCGGACGATGAGCGAGCCGGCGACGTCCACGAAGGCGCCGGTCGTCGGCGAGGTGGTCGGCACGGTGCTCGCCGGGCTCGGCGTCGACACCGTCTTCGGCCTGATGGGCAGCGGCAACATGGTCGTGACGAACGCGCTCGTCGCGGGCGGCGCCGCGTTCCACTCGGCGCGGCACGAGGGCGCCGCGACGAGCATGGCCGACGGCTGGGCGCGCACCACCGGCCGCGTCGGGATCGTCTCGGTCCACCAGGGTCCCGGCCTCACCAACACGGTGACCGCGCTCGCGGAGGCGGCGAAGGCCCGCACGCCGCTGCTCGTCCTCTCGGGCGAGACGCCGGCCGACGCGCTGCGCTCGAACTTCCGCATCGACCAGCACGACCTCGTGATCTCGGTCGGCGCGATCCCCGAGCGCGTCCACAGCCCCGCGACCGCCGCGCGGGACGCGGCCCGGGCCCTGCGGCTCGCCGAGCTGGAGCGCCGCCCGGTCGTCCTGATGCTGCCGATCGACACGCAGACGCTGCCGGTCCCGGCGGGCGCCGAGCTGGCCGCGCCGGTCATCCCGCTGCCCGCCCCGCCGGTCCCCGCCCCCGCCGCGATCGCCGCCGCCGCGGCCCTGATCGCCCGCGGCGAGCGGCCCGCGATCGTCGCCGGGCGCGGCGCCGCGCTGGCCGGCGCGCGCGACGCGCTGGAGGCGCTCGGCGCCCAGATCGGCGCGCTCCTCGCGACCTCCGCGATGGCGAACGGCCTCTTCGCCGGGCTCGACTTCAACATCGGCATCTCGGGCGGCTTCTCCTCGCCGCTCGCGGCCGAGCTGCTCGCCCAG
>JAATFK010000184.1 GCA_015655225.1 Solirubrobacterales bacterium
CGCGTCCAGCTCGACGCGATGCTCGGTGCCGCGCTGACCCGCGCGCGCCACGATCTCGACGTCGACCGCGTCCCAGTCCTCGGCCGCCAGCGCGAGGGTGGCGGCGACGTTGGCGTTGGCGGGGAAGCGGGCCACGGCCTCGGCTGCCGAGCCGTGGAACACCGACTGCGTCCCGCTGCTCAGCTCCGTCAACCGCTGGACGAGATCCTGATCCATCCAGGGCTGGATCAACGAGCGCGGGCTCTTGGACGATGTGAGGCGCACCCGCACGCCCGAGCCGGCCTGGCAGATCGCGCGCAGCACGTCGATGCCGCCGATCGCGCCGCAGGTGAGGCTGACCCTGCCGGGCGGTGCCTCCGCGAGCTGCGCGCGCAGGCCCGCGTCCGCGAGCGCGCCGGTGG
Organism: Solirubrobacterales bacterium; assembly: GCA_015655225.1. GTDB lineage: Bacteria > Actinomycetota > Thermoleophilia > Solirubrobacterales > Solirubrobacteraceae > Conexibacter. The sequence goes on from JAATFK010000184.1 coordinate 402, forward strand.
AGGTGACGAGCAGGCGGCTGCCGCCGGCGAGGATCGCAGCGGCGGCCTGGCGCAACGCGTCCTGGCCGGCGGCCTCGACGACGAGATCGCTGGTGGCGGCCAGCTCCTCCGGGGTCGCGACCGCGGGCGCGACGCCGCCGCTGCGCGTGAGGACCGCGCTGAGCCGCGCCCCCGGGACCGCGCCGCGGCGCAGGGCATCCGCCACCGGCCGTCCGATCGCGCCGTGACCGAGCAGCCCCACGCGCAGCGGGGTCCGGTCGCTCACCGGCTGCGCCGCGCCCGGAATTCCGGTGACCAGTGCAGCACCAGCTGGGCAACGGCGATGAACAGGAGGTTCGCCAGGTACCCGATCACCGCGAGCGTCAGCACCAGCGCGTAGATCGTGTTGACGTCGAGGCTCTGCTGCGCGGTGATGATCAGGTAGCCGATGCCGGTGTTGCCGGAGATCATCTCGGTCAGCACCGCGATCACGATCGACAACGACAGCGCCGTGCGCAGGCCGACGAAGATGCTGGGCAGCGCCGACGGGAGGTAGACCTCCCACGTCGCGCGCCAGCCACCGAGACCGAAGGTCGACGCGGTCTCGCGCATCGTCAGCGGCGCGGACCCGACGCCGGCCACGGTGTTGAGCAGGATCGGGACGATCGCGGCGACGAGCACGGCGAAGACCTTCAGCTCGGTGCCGATGCCGAGCAACAGCACCAGCAGGGGAACCACGGCCACGATCGGGATCGGGCGCAGCAGCTCCACCAGCGGCTCGAGGATCACGTAGGCCAGCCGCACGCGTGCCATCAGGACCCCGATCGCGATGCCGCCGACCGCCGCCAGCCCGTACCCCTCGCCGAGCACGGTGAGCGTCTGGCCGACTGCCGGCCACAGCGTGCCGTCGTGCGCGGTCTTCCACCAGGCCGAGACGATCGTCGCCGGGCCGGGCAGCACCGGTGACGAGTACCAGTGCGAGGACCGCGCGATCTCCCACAACGCGATCAGCGCGATCACCACGAGCCACCCCATCAGCCGCGAGCGCACGAACCGCCGGCCCAGGCTCGGCCCCTGGATCGCGAATCCGGTCTCGGCCTCGGGGTCGGCGTCCACGGGCGTCGAAGAGGTCACGTTCGTCGTGTCCGTCATGTGCCCATCACCACCGTCAGCAGCTCGCGGCGGTAGGCGAGGAACTCCGGGCTCTCGCGCGTCGTGACCTGCGAGCGCGGGCGCGGGAGCGTCACGGGGATGTCGGCGCAGAGGCCACGTCCGCCCGGATCCACGGCCAGCACGCGGTCGGCCAGGTAGACCGCCTCGTCGATGTCGTGGGTCACGAGCACGATCGTCAGCCCGAGCCGCTGCCAGACGTCGAGCAGCTCGTCCTGCAGCGTCGCGCGGCTGAGCGCGTCGACCGCGCCGAACGGCTCGTCCATCAGCAGCACCCGGGGGCGGGAGGCGAGGGCGCGCGCGATCGCGACGCGCTGCTGCATGCCGCCCGACAGCTCCCACGGGTACTTGTCGGCCGCGTCGGTCAGACCCACGAGCGCCAGCGCCTCGTCGGCGACGCCGGCCCGCTCCGCCCGGGGCACGCCGCCGTGCCGCGCGCCGAAGCGGACGTTGGCGCGCACCCGTGCCCAGGGAAACAGCGACTGGCCGTAGTCCTGGAACACGTAGCGGACGTCCTGGCGCGGCCCGTCGACGTCGGCCCCGTCGCGGACGACGCGGCCGGCGTCGGGGGCGGTGAGCCCCGCGATGATCCGCAGCAGCGTCGACTTGCCCGACCCCGAGCGGCCGACGATCGTCGTCAGCGAGCCGCCGGCGATCGTCACCGAGACGTCGCGCAACACGATCGCCTGCGCCGAGCCGCGGCGAAACGCCTTGCCGACGCCGTCGAGGACGATGTCGCCGTCCGCCGCGCGCGGCAGGGTCCCGGTTGTCGTCTCAGCCGACATGCGCCGCGGTCGCGGTTCTCCACAGGTACGGGGTGATGTCGAAGGCCTTCGTGACCTGCTTCTGGGCCACCGCCTCCTTGATCCACTCGTTGGTGGCGGCGATCGCCGTCGGCGTGAACACCGGCGGGGCCTCGCGGTACCAGTTGGTCCGCTTGATGATGCCCGGGTACTGCTTCTCCAGCGTGGTGTAGTTGAAGCCCGCGTATCTGGTGGCGATCGCGGCCAGATCCGTCGCCGGCGCGGTGCGCGTGTAGTTGTCGGCCTCGCGCAGCGCCGCGACGACGTTGTCCGCCACCGTCGGATTGGCGCTCAGCCAGCTCTTCTTGGCGAAGTAGGAGACGTTGATCGTGTCCTCGGGGAGGACGCCGAACACCTCGCCGAAGTCCGTGCCGCCCGCCTGCTTGGAGATCGTCTCGTTCTCGCCGGCGTTGCGTCCCTCGACCAGCTGGGCGCTGCCATGTTGCAGCAGCGAGGCCTGCGTCCCGTCGCTGATCGTCACGTACTTGACGCCGTCGGGGTTGACGCCGTGCTGCTGAAGCCACAGGCGGGTGGCCACCGTCATCTCGGGATACGGGATGTAGCCGACGGTCTTGCCCGCCAGCTGGCTGGGGGACGTGATCCCCTTGGCGGCGATCATGTGCTCGTCGGAGCCGAGCGCCTTCGTCTGCATCGTGCTGCCCTCGAGCAGATCGAGGTCGCCGAAGCCGTGGCCGACCGCGGCCGCCCAGGCGAGCGTGTCGCCGACGCCGATGTCGACCGAGCCCGACTGCGTGGCCGCGACGATCGCCGGTCCCGCCGCGAGCGTCTTGATCTTCGCGTCGATGTGGTGGTTGGCGAAGTAGCCCTTCGCCTCGGCGACCTCGGCCGAGAGCAGGTTGCCGGCGTAGACGCCGATCGTGACGGTGGTCGTCTTGGACGAGCCCGAGCCGCTCGAGGCGCTCGTGCTGCTGGAGGAGGAGTTCGAGGAGCCGCAGCCCGCGATGGCGAGGCCCGCGACGACGGCCAGCGCTGCCAGGCGGCCGGAGGTGCGTCTGCTGCGAATCGACGACCGCACGTGGTTCATTGGGTTGAAGCGCTCCTGTGGGTTGACGGTCATGACCGCTCCGGGTCTTCGAGCTCGGCGATCCAGTCGCCGACGAGCGCGATCAGCTCCGTCCCGGACGCGTCGAAGTGATGTCCCTCGCCGTGCTCGGATCCGAGCAGCACGACGCGGGCGTCCG
>JAATFK010000078.1 GCA_015655225.1 Solirubrobacterales bacterium
GAGCGCGACGACGGCGGCGCCTTGCGAGCGCACGCTCATCATGGGTGTCCACTGCTTCGTTCTCCTGGTCAGGCTGGTCATATCTCTGGGCGGGACGATAGCGCGACCGCCGGCGACTTACGGATTAACGCAACGCGGCCCGTCCGGTTGAGACGGGCCGCACCGCAGAGATATGAAACGCGCCCCGACCAGAGGACTCACGCTTCAACAACGCGCCGCCCACGATAGCGACTCCGGCGGCGACGTGGGCACCATGCTGACGGCCCCATGCCTCAATTGGCTGCGACTTGCGATCGGGAACGGCTGCATCTACTGTCCGCCCGGTGTCGACGCTCGACGACGATACGCGCGCTCGCCAGCAGCGTCGCCGAGCCACTATCGCGTGGGCGGTCGGCGCCTTGATCGTCGGTGGCATCGTCGGCGCCGCGCTTGGAGCGGGCGGAGGCGGCAAGGCGAGTGCCAAGACGGTGACGGTCGCCCACCGTGTCGTACGAACGGTGCGGGCGGCGCCGCCCGCCGTCAGGACGGTCACCGTCGTCAGGAGCCACACGATCGTCAAGACCCGGACGCGGACCGTGAAGGCCGCGCCACCGGCGGCGCGGACGTTCTCGGGGAACGGCGGCGAGACTCTGGCGCCGATCACGCTCCCCAGCGCCACAACGCTGGCGTGGATCAACGACGGCGCGCTCTTCCAAATCTTTGACGCCGGCGGCGTGCCCGTGAACAGCCGAGCGCACAGCGGACAGACGTTCATCGCCGCCGGTAAGCACGCCTTTCAGATCAACGCGGTAGGTAGCTGGACCGTTAAGCTGATGCAGCCATGAGTCGACGAGCCGAGGCTTCTGCATGAGCGTCGATGTCGTGTCCCTCCTGATCGGCGCTGGCGTCGCGACCGTGACAGGCGCCGGCGGCCAGGTGCTCGCTCACCGATTGCAGACGGGGCGCGACGCCGTCGAGCACGCCGAAGCGCGTGATCGTGACGCTCGCGCTCGTGCAGGCGACCGAGCGCGTGACGATCGCGAACACCTCCGCGCCCTCTTCGAGGAGGGCGCGGAGGTGCTCCGCACGGGCTATCGGACACTCACGCCGGCCATCACGCCGCGCCCGACGCTCGAGGGGATCACGGCCGCGATCGCTGCCGTGCGTGCCGTCGAGGATCGTCTGCAGCTCTATCTCGACGACGACGATGAGGTGCTGGTCTCGTTTCAGCTCGCCGCGGCGGGGCTGGCCGGCGTTGCAGTCGGAGGTGACGACTACCCGGGCCGCACGCCTGCTGATGCGATGGACTCGGTGTCCGAGGAAAGCAGAGAGGTCCACGACGCCAGACGGACGTTTCGCCAGGGCGTGGCTGCCTACGCCCTTGCCTGCCGCGAAGCGCTCCGGAAAGCCTGACCCGTTTGCTGTCTGCCAGTTCGTCTGCCGGAATCGAGCCGAAACGACCCGGATCGGCCGGGATCGGAAGCCGTGCTTCAAGCGCGGACAGGGGTCTAGATCGCCCGTCGCGCAAGTCGTTTCGGCATATCACCGGCCGTTCCTCGTGCCGCCTTACAAGCGAGAGGTCGCCGGTTCGAGCCCGGCACTGCCCATGTCGAAGGATGCCTGCAAATACGGCACTCTTGAGGATATTTAGACGCCCGTCTGAAGAGCGTCTACGTGTCAGTTTCAAGCTCCGTGGCCTTTTCGTGGCCTTTTGCGGGAGCCGTGGGGGGCTAGTCGCTCTGCCAGATCGCGTCGGCGACGATGACCGAGACGTTGTCTCGCCCACCCGCCGCCAGGGCTTGCGCGACGAGCGAATCGCAAGCGTCCGTCCGGGACGGGAGCGAGAGTGCATCTCTGATCGAGTTGACCTCGACGAAGTCGGTGAGTCCGTCCGAGCACAGCAGGAGTCGATCGCCGCGACGCGCCCGACACGTAGACAGCTTCGGCGCGCGGCCTCGGGTCCCGTCGAGTGCCTGGAGCACGAGCGATCGGCGCGGATGACGGCGCGCGGAACCCGGATCGAGCTGTCCCGCGTCGATCAGCTCCTGCACGAAGCTGTCATCGCGCGTGAGTTGGAGCAGCGCCCCGTCGCGATAGAGGTAGGTCCGCGAGTCACCGATGTTCGCCACGAGGTAGCCGTCGTCGATCGCCAAGGCAGTCAGCGTCGTCCCCATCCCAGCCAGCGCAGGGCGGCAGCTCGCAACGAACGAGATCGCGTCGTTGCCGGCATCGATGGCGCCCGCGACGGCCGCCGTGAGCGGCTCGCGGAGGTGGCACTTGTCCAACAAGGCGAGTTGGTCAACAACCAGACGGCTCGCGATCTCGCCTGCGGCATGACCGCCGACGCCATCAGCCACGGCGACCATCCGAGAGCTGGCGAACACCGCGTCCTCGTTCCGATCGCGAACCAGCCCTACCTCGCTGCGAACGGCGTACTCAAGCGCAAGGCTCATCGCTGGCCGACCGTATCAACGGCAGCGGCACCCGTGGGGCCGCGGGCCTGGGATGGGGATCAGGCGGACAACTAGCGGTCCTCCATACGGTGGCGCCGGCGGCGCGGCTCGCAGCAGCGCCGCCGGATCGATCATCTGGACGCTTTCCACAGAGCATCGCTAGACCTAGTGCGGCGCCGGTTGCGCCGGGTCCCGTGTCCAGCGAGGTCCCCAGAGTTGACGGTCCGGTGCCGAGAAGTAGCGACACCGACCAGACGAGCTAGGCGACGACGCTCCCGCTCTCGCGACGTGTCCGGGGCGAGCCCGCGATGGCCGTCGGGGCGGAGGGGCGGTTCGAATTTCGCACTATCTTGATCGGCTTAGTCGTCTATACGCTCCCGCCATGAGCACGCTCGACACGCAACGCGGAGCCCGGCCCTTCCTCCTCTCCGACGAGGATCTCGCGCGCTTCGCGGGGCGCGCCGCGACATACGACCGCGAAGGACGCTTCTTCGACGAGGATCTCGCCGAGCTGCGGGACCTCGGGTACCTCAGCATCAACGTGCCCGAGTCTCTCGGCGGCGGGGGACGCAGCCTGCTGGAGACGGCGCTCGAGCAGCGCCGGCTTGCCTATCGCTCCACCGCGACCGCGCTCGCGGTCAACATGCACCTCTACTGGATCGGCGTGGCCGCTGACCGCCACCGCGCGGGCGAGCACAGTCTCGACTGGGTGCTGGAGGAGGCGGTCGCGGGGCGGGTCTTCGCCGCGGGTCACGGCGAGCCGGGCAACGACCTGGTGCTCGACGACTCCACGACGCGGGCCGAGCCGCAGGCCGACGGGGGATACCGCTTCAGCGGCCACAAGATCTTCGGGTCGCTCAGTCCCGTGTGGGACTGGTTCGGGCTGCACGGCCGCGACGACTCCGATCCCGAGCACCCCAAGATCGTCCATGCGTTCGTCCGGCGCGATGCCGAGGGCATCACGATCAAGGAGACCTGGGACACGCTGGGCCTGCGGGCCACCCGCAGCGAGGACACGCTGCTGGACGCGGTGCACTCGGCGCCCGAGCACGTCGTCCGGGTCCTCGACTTCGAGGTCCCGTCGGTCGCGGACCCGTTCATCGTCTCGCTGTTCGCGTGGTCGCTCGTCGGCATCAGCTCCGTCTACCACGGGCTCAGCCAGCGCGCCTTCGATATCGCCGTCGCGCACGTCCGGAGACGCACGTCGCGTCGGTTCGCCGGCGCGCCGCAGGCGCAGGATCCCTTCGTGCGGACCGAGATCGCCGAGATCGCGCTGCTCATGCAGCGCCTCGAGGCGCACCTCGAGCGCGTCGCATCCGACTGGTCCGACGGCGTGGACCACGGCGACCAGTGGCCGGCGCGGTTCGTCGGCGCCAAGGAGGCGACCGCCCAGACGACGCGCCGCGTCGTCGAGCTCTCGACCCTGATCGTCGGCGGCGGCTGGCTCTTCAAGGGCCACGAGCTGGAGCGGATCTTCCGCGACGCGCCCGGCGTCTCCCACCACCCCGCGCAGACCTCTCTTGCCCATTCCGTCCTGGCGCTTACCGCGCTCGGCGCCGCCGACGCGGGCCGGCTCCCCAGCGGGGCACACGTTCACATCGACGCCTGACAGGAGCCGTTGACCACATGCCTTTCTTCGACAGCGACCGCGCACGCATCTACTACCGACTGTGGGAAGTCGACGAGCCGGTCGCCGGCCTCCTCTTCCTGCACGGCGGAGGCGAGCACTCCGGACAGTTCAGCCGGCTCGCCGCCCGCCTGAACGCGAGCGACATCAACGTCTGGGCGATCGACCATCGGGGCCATGGCATCTCCGGAGGCCCGCGTGGGTTCGTCTCGGAGGTCGACGTGCTGGTCGACGATGCCGCGTCCCTGACCGGCATCATCCGTCGCGACCTGCCCGACCTGCCGTTGGTGGTCGGAGGCCATTCGCTCGGCGGATGGATCACGGCGCTGCTGCTGATCCGCGACCCGCGCCCGTACGTCGGGGCGGTGCTCACCGGAGCCTCGCTGCGGGGGGGCCCCTCGCTCGAGACCGACCCGAAGGGCGACTTCGCGTTCGACACCTCGCTGCTCGCCGCCGATCCGTCGTACCTCGAAGAGCTCGAGAAGGATCCGCTGGTCCAACTCGAGCTGCCGACGGTCGAGCCGTCCCCGCTTGCCGCCGCCGCTCAGCAGATCGCCGGCGCCTTCGAGCAGGTCGACCTCCCGATCCTGATCGTCAACGGGACCGAGGACCGCCTCGCGTCGATCGACGATGCCCGGCATTGGCGCGACGCGCTTCCCGAGGCGCGTCTGCTCGAAGTCCACGACGGCCTCCACAACGTTCTCAACGACGTGGACTACCGGACCACGACCGCCGCGATCAGCGACTTCGTGCTCGAGGTGACGTCGAGCCCGCTCGGCGCCGCCCGCTAGGCGAGCGGAGTCCGGATTCCAGCGCCCAATGATGACCCGTCCGTCAATACTAGATTAATTCGATCGAGATAGTGTGGCATGACAATTTCCAGTAAGCAGCAGCCTCCGCGCTTGAACGTCCGGGGAAGACGACTCGACATGACCCCAGCCAAGCGCACCGCTCTCGCGTGCGTCGCACTCCTCGTCGGAGCCCTGCTGCTCACCGGGTGCGGCGCTGCCGGCGCGGGGGGTGGCGCGACGGCGGCCGGGTCCAAGCCGCGTGACGGCGGGACGCTCATCGTGGGCCAGTACCAGGAGGTGACGCAGTTCGATCCGAATCGCCAGTACTCCTGGGAGACGTGGCGCATCGACCGCAACATCTACGAGACGCTCGTCGACGAGGACCTGTCGTCGCCGACGGGGATTCCGAAGATCGTCCCCAAGCTGGCGACCTCGTGGACGGTCACGAACGACGCCAAGACCTACACCTTCAGACTGCGCCACGGCGTGAAGTTCACTGACGGGACGCCGTTCAACGCCCAAGCGGTCCAGTTCAACGTGCGCCGCTTCACCGACCCGTCGTTCAAGTACTACGACAGAGTCAGCGCCTCGACGATGTCGCTCGTGTACGGGGACCTCGCGTCGTTCAAGGTTCTCGACGACTACACCGTCCAGTACAACTTCAAGCACCCGTTCCTGGACTTCCTTCGCCAGATCCCCAACAGCGGCAACGCGGCATCCGGCATCTTCAGCCCCGCGGCGCTGAAGAAGTACGGGCAGGACGGGCTTGCGAACCATCCGGTCGGCACCGGTCCCTTCGTCTTCCAGGAGCGTGTCCGAGGCGACCACACGACGCTCGTGCGCAATACGGCCTACTGGGGTCAGCGGCCGTACCTCGACAAGGTGATCTTCAAGCCGATCGGCGACGACCAGAGCCGCGTAGCGGCGCTGCAGAGCGGAGCCGTCGACCTGATCAGCCGCGTTCCACCGGATGCCGTCGCGACGCTGCAGAAGGGCGGCTACTCGGTCCCCGAGAACAAGAACGTGCCGCAAATCATCTACTACAGCTTCAACTTCGCC
>JAATFK010000549.1 GCA_015655225.1 Solirubrobacterales bacterium
ATCATCGGCGTCTCCCGCCTCGTCTACTCGATGGGGATCCACCGCCAGGTCCCCGACGGCCTGCGACGACTCCACCCGAAGTTCCGCACGCCGTGGGTCGGGATCCTGCTGTTCGGCTTCATCGCATGCCTCGCGATCATCCCCGGCAAGGCCGACTTCCTCGTGAACATGTACGCGTTCGGGGCGATGCTGTCGTTCACGATCGCGCACATCTCCGTGATCCGATTGCGGTTGAAGGACCCCGACCACGAGCGGCCCTACCGCGGGCCGGGCAACATCACGATCGCCGGGCGCCAGCTGCCGCTGTTCGCCGTGCTCGGCGGGCTCGGCACGTTCTTCGCCTTCGTCACCGTCACCGTGCTGCACACCGCCGTCGCGATCGCCGGGATCGGCTGGCTCGCGAGCGGCGTCCTCGTCTACTACCTCTACCGCCGCGCGCAGGGGCTCGACCTGACGACGACTACCCGCGTCGTGGAGCCGAAGTCGGTCGTCGACCACGAGGCCGAGTACGAGGCGGTGCTGGTCGCCTTCGACGAGCGGGAGTACGTTCCGGAGGTGCTCTCGACCGCGATCCGGATGGCCGCCCGCCGCCACCGCGGGATCCACGTGATCGTCACGATCACGGTCCCCTCGACGAGCCCGATCAACGCGGTCCTGCCGGAGCAGGAGCAGGCCGCGCAGGAGATCGTCGAGCAGGCCAAGCTGCAGGGCGGGCGCCGCGTCACCGGCCACTGGGAGAAGGTCCGCCCGGGCCAGGCGGGCCGCCGGATCGTGGACGAGGCGCGCCAGATCCAGGCGCGCGCGATCGTGATGCCGCTGCCGCGCCGCGCCGGCGGCGGCTCGCTCTTCGGCCGCACGCTGGAGACCGTCCTGGCCGAGCGGCCGTGTCGCGTGATCATCGAGTCCGGGCGTGGCCGGGGCGTCGAGGATCCGCAGCTCGCGCACGACGCGGCGGCGATCGCCTGATGCGCCTGCACCAGCAGTCGATCCGCGTCCTCTCGCTGCTGATGATCGTGATCGGCGTCGTGCTGATGGTCCGCACGCTCGTCGCCGGCGGTGGCGGGCTCGCGCTCGGGATCATCCTCGGCGTCCTCTTCATCGCCGCCGGCTGCGCGCGCATCTACCTCCAGACGGTGCGCAGATGAGCGCCCCGCCGCGCGTCCCCGCCGCCGCGCATCAGAGAACGCTCAGCACGCGGGCGCTGTTCGGCCTCGTCTACACGACGACCGTCTCGTCGGTCTACTTCGCGCTCGGCGTCGTCGCCAACAGGGCGCTCGGGCTGACGCCGGTCGTCTTCCTCGTCGCCGGCCTCTTCTTCGCGCTCACCTCGATGACGTACGTCGAGGGCGCCGCCCTGCACCGCGAGCGCGGCGGCTCGTCGGTCTTCGCCCGCTACGCGTTCAACGAGCTGGTCTCGTTCGTCGCCGGCTGGGCGATCCTGCTCGACTACGTGATCCTGATCGCGGTCACCGCGTTCACGATGACGAACTACCTCGCGGCGTTCTGGTCGCCGCTCGGGCGGGGCGCGCCCGAGGTGATCGTCGCGATCGGCCTGATCGCCGTGCTGGCGGCGGTCAACATCGCCGGCGTGACGGTCAGGCAGCTCCAGCGCCACGCGCTCGTCGCCTTCCTCGACGTCGGCGTGCAGGTGCTCGTGATCGTCCTCGGCTGCGTGCTGGTGGTCTACCCGAGCGGGATCGTCCACTCGATCCACCTCGGCAGCGTGCCGAGCTGGCACAGCCTGATCTTCGCCTTCACGATCGCGACGATCGCGTTCACGGGGTTGGAGTCGGCGGCCAACCTGTCGGCCGAGACGACCGCCTCGCGCCATCAGCTGAAGCGCCTCGCCGGCCCCGGCGTCTTCGTGATCGTCGTGATCTACGTCGGCATCTCGATCGTCGCGATCAGCGCGCTGCCGGTGCAGTTCGGGACGACCGCGCTGGCGCACGGGGAGACGCTGGAGGCGCCGATGCTCGGCGTCGTCGGCGCGTTCCACCCGCACTGGCTGGCGCAGACGCTGCGCTACGTCGTCGCCGCGACCGCCGTGCTCGCGCTCACCGGCGCCGCCAACGCGGCGATGCTCGGCACCTCGCGGCTGTCGTTCGCGCTCGCGACGAACCGTCAGATCCAGGCCGCGCTCGGACGGCTGCACCCGAAGCGGGGGACGCCGTTCGTGCTGATCTCGCTGGCCGCCGTGCTCGCCTCGGCGCTCGTCGTCCCGGCCGACCTGGAGGCGCTCGTCGGGCTCTACGCGTTCGGCGCGCTGCTGGCGTTCACGATCGCGCACCTCGCGATCGTCGCGCTGCGCTTCCGCGAGCCCGACCGCGAGCGCCCCTACACGGTCCCGGGCAACGTCCGCGTCCGGGGCAGACTCGTGCCGATCCCGGCGGTGATCGGCGCGGTGCTCTCGTTCGCCGGCTGGATCAGCGTCCTGATCCTCCACTCGGGCGCCCGCTACGTCGGCTTCGGCTGGCTCGTTGGCGGGGTCGCGCTCTACGTGATCTACCGCAGGGTCGAGGGCAAGCCGCTGCTGAGACGGGTGACGATCCCCGAGCGGGCGCTGCGGACCGAGCAGCCGCCGTCGGAGTTCGGCTCGATCCTCGTCCCGATCTTCGGCAAGTCGCTCGACGACGACATCATCCAGACGGCCGGACGGCTCGCCGGCGCGGTCAGGGACGACCTCGACGAGGACGGCGCGACGATCGAGGCCGTGTGGGTCTTCGAGATCCCGATGGCGCTGCCGCTGGACGCGCGCCTGCCGGAGGCGCAGATCAAGCGCGCGCAGGACGCGCTGCGGCGCGCGAAGGCGGTCGGCGAGGAGTACGAGGGCGTGCAGGTGCAGACCGC
>JAATFK010000009.1 GCA_015655225.1 Solirubrobacterales bacterium
GACCTCGCGGCCCTCCTCGCGCTCTCTCTTGGCCGGCTCGCGCAGGTGCGGCGCGGCGGCGCGGATCACTCTGAACGGGACCGTGACGTGGATGTCGAGCATCCGCTGCCACCAGTCGTCGCTCAGTCTGTGGACCGGCGCGTCGAGCGTGTAGCCGGCGTTGTTGACGACGATGTCGAGCTTGCCCCACGCGTCGATCGCGGTCTGCACGAGGCGGTCGGGGGCGTCGCCCTTCGTCAGGTCCCCGGCGAAGACGGTCGTCTCGCCGGCGATCTCGGAGGCGGTCTGCCGCGCCGCGTCGGCGTCGAGGTCGTTGATCACCACCTTCGCGCCGTGCTCGGAGAGCAGCTCCGCGGTCGCGCGGCCGATCCCGCGCGCGCTGCCGGTGACGATGGCGACCTTGTCGTCGAGAACTCCCATGCGCATCTACCTCCTGGTGACCTGGTTTGAGGGCCGCACTCTAGGGCGAGCACGGCGCCCGGTGAGCCGGTCCTAGAGACCGAGGGTGCGGCCGAGCAGCTCGCGCATGATCTCGTCGGTCCCGCCGCCGATCGGGCCGAGCCGCAGGTCGCGCACGGCGCGCTCCAACGCGGGGTCGGGGCCGATCGCGGCGAGGCACGCGTCGGCGACCTCGAACGCCGCTCGCTGCGTCGCGAGCTTCGCCGCCGTGACCGCCGCGACCGCGTCGCCGCCGGCGAGGTGCAGGCGCAGCGCGTGGTAGGTCAGCGCGCGCCCCTGCTCGACCAGCAGCCCCGCCTCCGCGAGCGCGTGCCGGGTCTCCTGGCCGGCGCCGCCCGCGCCCGCCACCACCGCGCACGTCCGCTCCAGCGCCAGCTCGGCGGCGGCGACCGCGCCGATCGCCATCATCACCCGCTCCCACGCGAAGTTCTCCATGATCAGGCGGAAGCCCTCGTGCTCCGGGCCGAGCAGGTTCCCCTCCGGCACGGCCACGTCGTCGAACGTGATCAGCGCCGTGTCGGACGCGTGCCAGCCGAGCTTCCGCAGCGGCGCCGACGTGACCCCCGCGCCGCGCTCGACCAGCAGGAACGAGATCCCGTGGTGGCCGCCGGCAGCGGTGCTCCGCACCGCCGTCACGATCACGTCGGCGCGCATCCCGTTCGTGATGTAGAGCTTCGCGCCGTTCAGCACCCAGCCGCCCTCGACCCGCCGCGCGTGGGTGCGGATCGACGCCACGTCGGAGCCGGCGTCCGGCTCGGTGATCCCGAGCGCCGCGATCAGCTCGCCGCGGATCCCCGGCCGCAGGTAGCGCTCTCGCTGTTCGGGCGTGCCGAAGCGGGCGATCGGCGGCAGCGCGATCCCGGCGTGCGCCCCGATCCCGGCAGCGAGGCCGCCGGAGCCGCAGCGCGCCAGCTCCTCCGCGAAGACGACCGCGCCGACCGGGTCGTCCGCGCCGCCGTCCTCCACCGGGAACTTGAGCCCGAGCCAGCCGGCCGCGCCGCAGCGGCGGATCACGTCGTCGGGGAAGGACCCGGCCTGCTCCCATGCCTCGACGTGCGGCGTCAGCTCGGCCGCGACCCACGCCCGGATCCGCAGCCGCAGCTCCTCGTGCGCCTCGGTCAGCGGCGGCAGCGGGCGGCGGCGGGTCGCCGTCGTCGCCGTCGCGCCCCCGGCGCTCACGACGCGCTCGGCCGGCCCCGCATCGTCTCGCCCTCGGCGAGTCGCCCGTCGCGGCCGACGTAGCCGTCCTTGCCGCCGGCGATCACGTAGACCGCCTCGTCGTCGCCGATGTTGCGCACCGAGCGGACGGTGGCGGCGTCGACCCGTGCGATCCCGCCCGGGCCCAGCTCGTGCGTCGTGCCGTCACCGAACGTCATCGCGATCCGGCCGGAGTGGACGAAGTACGTCTCCTCCTGTTCCTCGTGGTAATGGCCGCCGGTCTCGTAGCCCGGCGGCATCACGATCGCGTTGATCCCGAACGCCTTCACGTCGAGTCCTCTGCGGATCTTGCGGAAGCCCGGGCCCTCGCCGAGCGCGTCGAGGCTGCCGACGCAGTAGCCGTCCCCGCTCACGATCTCCTGTTCTCTCACGATCTCCTCCTAGAGCCCGTAGGAGCGGCCGATCACGTCGAGCATGATCTCGTCGGTGCCGGCGCCGATCCGGTTGAGTCGCATGTCGCGCCAAACGCGCTCGACGCCGTACTCCTTCATGTAGCCCGCGCCGCCGTGGATCTGGATGCACTCGTCGGCGACCTCGACCGCGACGCGCGCGGAGTGCAGCTTCGCCATCGAGATCTCGCGCACCGGGTACTCGCCGTTCACGAACCGCCAGGCGGTCACGTAGACCATCTGCCGCGCGCTCTCGATCTTCGTCGCCATCTCCGCGAACTTGTGGCGCGTCACCTGGAACTTGCCGATCTGACGGCCGAAGGCGGTGCGCTCCTGCGCGTACTGGAGCGTCTTCTCGAACACGTGCTGGGCGCCCGCGACGCAGCCGGCGGCGCCGATCAGCCGCTCGCCCTGCAGCTCCCACATGATGTGGTAGAAGCCCTTGCCGACCGTCCCGAGCACGGCGTCGGCCGGGACGCGCACGTCCTGGAAGGCGAGCAGGGCGGTGTCGGAGGAGTGCATCCCGAGCTTCACGAGCTTTCTCTCGCGGATCACGCCCGGCAGGTCCATGTCGACCAGGAACAGCGTGAAGCCGTCGTACCCCGCCTCCGGATCGGTCTTCGTCACGAGCACGATGTAGTCGGCGCGGTGCCCGTTCGTGATGTAGGTCTTGGAGCCGTTGATGACGTACTCGTCGCCGTCGCGCACCGCCCGCGTCTTGATGCCGGAGACGTCGGAGCCGGCGTCGGGCTCGGTGATCCCGAGGCAGGCGATCTTCTCGCCGCGCATCGCCGGGGTCAGGTAGCGCTGTCTCTGCTCCTCGGTGCCGAACGCGAGGATCGGCGGCGTAGCCATGTCGGTGTGGACCGCGACGCCCATCGCGAGGCCGCCCGACTCGGCCCGTGTCAGCTCCTCCGCGAGCACGAGGTTGGCGTAGTAGTCGCCGCCCTGGCCGCCGTACTGCTCGGGGACCGAGAGGCCGAGGAAGCCGAGCTCGCCCATCCGGTGGAAGACCGAGTCGGGGAAGGTCGTCTCCTCCCACTCCTCGGCGTGCGGCGTCAGCTCCTTCAGGACGAAGCGGCGGATCGACTCGCGCAGCTCGTCGTGGTGGGGCTCGAAGATGAAGTGCTTGCGCTGGGCGCCGAAGTCCGGCTTCAGCACGTTCTCGGCGGTGGCCATCTCGCGGTCTCTCCTCTTGCGCGTCGGTCGTCCTCGGTGAGCGACGCTACCGCAGCCCACCGGCGAAGTAAACAGTAGGACTTCCTACTCTCCACCACGCCGGTGGGGCCGCGGCGACGCGAGCGGCGAGGCGCCGCGAGCGCTCAGCGCACGGTGAACGTGCGGATCGAGCTGTAGATGTGGCAGGTGGTGCTGGCCTCGCAGTTGATCTCGAACGCCTGCCAGTAGTACTTCCCGGGGGTCGCCAGGTACCAGCCGGGGAAGTCGTACTTGTGCGGCTTGTAGGTCCAGCCGCCGCCCTTGACCTTCTTCATGTCGGAGAAGTCGCCACCGCCCGAGCCCGACTTGTACTTCAGCTGGCCGGTCTTGTCGCGCGCCTTGGTCTTCGAGATCGTGATCCAGACCTTGTGCTGCGCGGCGGCCGAGGAGCTGTCATGGACCTTGAAGACCGGGTCCGAGCCCTTTGCGATCACCTTCCCGTTGCCGGGGGCGAGCAGCTTCGGCGCGGCCTGTGCGACCGACGCCCCGGTCGCGGCGAGCGCGCCCGTCGCGACCAGCGTTGCGATCGCGGCGCGACCTCGCAATCGACGTACCTGCATGGTGAGTCCTCCCTATCGTCACTTCGTACCGACCCGGTGATTCCTACCCAGCGGTCCGGACGGCGAACATGGCTGGCACGGACGCGCTCGCTTGACGCGCGGCGGCGCGATCCGTCAGAGTGGGAAGTGGTACGTCCCACTCTCCACGGCCACGACGGAGCCCGCTTGTCCCCCCACGGCACCCTCCGCTACGACGTCGACGACGGCGTGGCGACGATCGCGCTCGACCAGCCGGACACCCGCAACGCCCTCTCCGACGCGCTGCTCGACGACCTGCTGGCGGCGTTCACGGAGGCCCGCGACGACGACGCAGTGCGCTGCGTCGTGCTCGCCTCGACGCACCCGACCGTCTTCTCCGCCGGCGGCAACCTGGGCGGCTTCGCGGCCGACGTCCCGCTCGTGCACAAGCACCTCGGGACCGAGCGCTTCCCGCGCCTCTTCGCGCTGATCGGCCAGCTCGGCAAGCCGACGCTCTGCGCCGCCGGCGGCCACGTCCTCGCCGGCGCGCTCGGGCTGGCGCTCGCGTGCGACCTGATCGTCGCCCGCGACGGCGCGCGCTTCGGCACGCCGGAGATCAACGTCGGCGTCTTCCCCTTCATGATCATGGCCCTGATCTACCGCAACGTCGGGCGCAAGAAGACGAACGAGCTGCTGCTGCTGGGCGAGCAGATCGAGGCCCGCGAGGCGGAGCGGATCGGGCTCGTCAACCGCGTCGTGGCGGCGGAGGAGTTCGACGCGGCGGTCGCCGACTGGGCGCATCGGCTGGCGGCGAAGTCGCCGCTCTTGATGCGGATGGGGAAGGACGCGATGTACCGCCAGCAGGACATGGCGTTCGAGGACGCGCTCGCCTATCTGCGCTCGCAGCTGACGATCGCCTTCTCGACCGACGACATCCAGGAGGGCGTGCGAGCGTTCTTCGAGAAGCGGGAGCCGACATGGACGGGACGATGACCTCGCCGCCGAGCATCCTGCGGCCGCTCGTCGAGGACCTGCACGCGCGGCGCGCGGCGGCGGC
>JAATFK010000350.1 GCA_015655225.1 Solirubrobacterales bacterium
AGATGACCGCCGGGCAGCCGCGTGTGGTGACCCAGGAAATCGACGGCAAGATCCACGAGCCGGTCGAGCGCCTGTCGATCGACGTGCCCGAGGAACACGTCGGCTCGGTGACGCAGATGCTGGCCGGGCGCAAAGGCCGGCTCGAGCAGATGGTCAACCACTCCACCGGCTGGGTGCGGATGGACTACCTGGTGCCGGCCCGTGGGCTGATCGGCTTCCGCCCCGAGTTCCTCACCGAGACGCGCGGGACCGGCATGATCCACCACGTCTTCGAGGGCTACGAGCCGTGGCACGGCGAGATCCGGACGCGGCCGAGCGGCTCGCTCGTGGCCGACCGGCTCGGCAAGGTCGCGTCGTTCGCTTTGTTCACCTTGCAGGAGCGAGGGACGATGTTCGTCGCGCCGGGGATCGACGTGTACGAGGGGATGATCATCGGCGAGAACGCGCGCGCCGAGGACCTCGACATCAACCCGACGAGAGAGAAGAAGCTCACGAACATGCGGCAGGCGAACGCCGACGAGCTGGAGCGGCTGATCCCGCCGAAGATCCTCTCGCTCGACCAGGCGCTCGAGTTCGTGCGCGAGGACGAGTGCGTCGAGGTGACGCCCACCGCGGTGCGTCTGCGCAAGACCGTGCTGGACGCGACGCAGCGGCAGAAGCTCGCCCGCGGTCGCGCGCGCGACCGGCTCGCGCCGGCGTAGGGTTCCGATGATCGGGTCCCGGCGATGACGGAGCAGTTCTGCGACGTCGGCCGGGGCGTGACGCTCTGCTACGAGACGTTCGGCGACCCGTCGGACCCGCCGCTGCTCCTGATCATGGGGCTCGGCATGCAGATGATCCGCTGGAACGACGAGTTCTGCGGCGAGCTGGTGTCGCGCGGCTTCTTCGTGGTGCGGTTCGACAACCGCGACAGCGGGCGCTCGACGCACGTCGACTGCCCGCCGCCGACGCTGAGACAGCTGCTGACGCGGCGGTTCGACGAGCGTCAGTACGCGCTGACCGACATGGCACGGGACGCGGCGGAGCTGCTGCGGCGGCTGGAGCTGGCGCCGGCGCACGTGATGGGAGCGTCGCTCGGAGGGATGATCGCGCAGACGGTCGCGGCCGAGCACCCGTCGGTGGTGCGGTCGCTGGTGTCGGTGATGTCGAGCCCGGGCGGGCGCTTCAGCGGTCAGCCGGCGCTGAGAACGTATCCGCTGCTGCTGGCGCGCCCGGTGCGGGACCGGTCCGACCGGGTCGCGGCGATGGAGCGGATGCAGGCGTGGATCGGCTCGCCGGTTGGGGACGAGGAGGACCGGCGGATGTTCCTGGAGATGATGGAGCGGGGCTTCGAGCGCGACGACGACCGGCTCGCGACCGGCCGCCAGCTGGCGGCGATCCTGAGATCCGGCGACCGGACGAAGCAGCTGCGCCGCGTGGTCGCGCCGACCTTGGTGATCCACGGGACGGTCGACCGGATGATCCACGTCTCCGGCGGCCGGGCGACGGCGAAGGCGATCCCGGGAGCATGGCTGCTGGAGGTGCCCGACATGGGCCACGACCTGCCGCACGTGCTCTGGCCCCGCATCCTCGACGCGGTCGCCGACCACGCCCACCGCGCTGACGAGGGCGTAGCGGACGTGGGGGTTGGGATCGGGTCGGGCTGAGGGCCGGGCGCCCGGCGCCCTTTTCGGGTCGCTGGTAGATTGCAGGGGTCGCGATGGTGGGCGTAGCTCAGTTGGTAGAGCTTCCGGTTGTGGTCCGGACGGTCGGGGGTTCGAGTCCCCTCGCTCACCCTTAGGGAAGCCCTGCAAATGCGGGGTTTTCTCGTTTCTGAGGACGCTGTTTCTGGCCTCGATTTTTGACCGAAACACGCACTAGTAGAGCGCGCTGACGATCTGTTGGGCTTCCGGGCTGGTCTTTCCGAGCTCTGAGGTGGGCGCGGAGAGTGGGCAGCGGGCGCGCTGACACGTGTAGCGGCGGATGATGACCGTGCGCCACGCCTGCCACGAGTCCCAGTCTGAAAGCTGGTCCAACACCGGCCCGTGGGACGTCACCGGCGACCAGATGGTGCCGCCTGGCGTGCCAGACGCGATCCGCGAGCAGCTCCTCGCGTTCACCGAGGCGCGCGAGGCGCACGTCGCCGTCCACGTCCTCGACTCTCAGACACAGGCATACGGGCTCAACGACTCGCCCGTCGGCATGCTTGCCTGGCTCTTGGAGCGTTGGCGCGCGTGGGGCGACCACGACGGAGACGTCGCGTCCGTGTTCACGAAGGACGAGCGCATTCATCGGCGACATCCACGCGACCTTCCGGCCGCTGCGAGCAAGCGCCTGAGCAGGCTCGACACGCGGCACACAGACGGCCGGCACGACGGACGCGTGAGGTGTCGCCGACTGAAGTGCTTGGATCGGTGATTACTTGACGGGGTCGGGGACGATCCGGATGTACGGCTTGGGTGACTGCCAGCCGTCGGGCCAGATCTCCTTGGCGGCGTCGTTGGTGACCGACCCGGCGATGATCACGTCGTCGCCCGGCTGCCACTGGGCCGGGGTGGCGACCTTGTGGTTGGCGGTGAGCTGCAGCGAGTCGACGACCCGGAGCACCTCGTCGAAGTTGCGGCCCGTCGTCATCGGATAGACGAGGATCAGCTTGATCTTCTTGTCCGGCCCGATCACGAACACGTTGCGGACCGTCTGGTTGTCAGCGGGGGTCCGGTCCTTCGGATCGCCGCCGACGTCGGCCGGCAGCATCTCGTACAGCTTGGCGACGTTGAAGTCAGCGTCGGAGATGATCGGGTAGTTGGGCGCGGTCCCCTGCGTCTCCTGGATGTCCGACGCCCAGCCGTTGTTGTCGTCGACCGAGTCGACCGACAGGCCGATCACCTTCACGCCGCGCTTGTCGAACTCCGGCTTGATCGAGGCCATGTAGCCCAGCTCGGTCGTGCAGACGGGCGTGAAGCTCTTGGGGTGGGAGAACAGGACGGCCCACGAGTCGCCGATCCATTCGTGGAAATGGATGTGGCCTTCGGTCGTGTCAGCCTCGAAGTCGGGCGCGGTGGCCCCGATCTGCAATGTCATCAGCGGGCTCTCTTTCTGGATCGGATTACGGGACAGGCCTAGGAAGTCTCGCGTTCGTTGCGCAGCAGCGCCTCGACGCGCACGTCCCGAGTTCGCTCGAGATGAGACCGGACCAGCTGACGCGCGGTGTCGGCGTCATGGGCGCGGATCGCGTCGAGGATCGCGCCGTGGTCGTCATGCGTGTGCGCGAGGTTGGACCCTTCGGCCAGAGAGCTCGTCTCGTACGGCGCGAGCTGCAGTGCAAGTCGCGTCAGCAGCTCGGTCACCGTCTGATTGCGTGAGGCGGCGGCCAGGACCGTGTGCCACTCGGCGTGCAGCCGGCGTGCGGCGGCCTTGTCCTCGGTGGCTGTCGCCTCTTCCTGCAGCAAGACCAGGCGGGTCAGGTCGAGGTTGGACGCTCGCTCGGCGGCAGCGGCGGCGGCTTCGGCTTCCAGCGCGATCCGTGCCTGGTAGATGTCGAAGATCTCGTCGGCGGTTCGCATCCTCACGACGGTCCCTCGCGGACCGCGTTCGACCAGGCCCTCGGCCTCGAGGCGCAGGATCGCGTCGCGGATCGGGGCGCGGCTGACGCCGAGCCGGGCGCTGAGCGCGATCTCGGGGACGGGGGCGCCGGGCGCGAGCGCGCCGGAGACGATCTCCTCGCGCAGCTGCGTGTGCACGCTGGTCGGCCGGCCGTTGGGGGCCTGCTGGGCGAGCGCATCGCGTTCGGGTGATGGGTCCTGCGTGTTCACGGGATCCTCTCGGCTGGCGCCTCGGTCGGGGGAAGCATAGACCCCGATCATATACTCGACAAAGACGATGAGGTAACTGCTGTATATTGCTGTCTGCAGATGTCGACGCACGCGCCCCGAGAGGATCTCCAATGAGCGAGCCACGAGCGAATTCCGCCCCCGACGGGCCCGAGCCGATCGTCCTGAGCGCCACGGTGATGGGCCTGGGCATGCACCTCGGGGCGTGGCGCTTTCGCGACGGCGACGCCTTCGACTACCTGCGGCTCTCCTACTTCGAGGAGATCGCCCGCCTCGCCGAGTCAGGGTTGCTGCACCTGCTGTTCCTCGCCGACACCCTGGCGCTGTCCGAGGAGAACCTCGAACGGCCCAACCTCGGCGCCCACGACCCGGCGATCGTCCTCGCCGCGCTGGCGTCGGTGACCGAGCATCTCGGGCTGGTGGCGACGACGTCGACCACCTTCAACGAGCCGTTCAACGTCGCACGCCGCTTCGCGTCGCTCGATCACCTGAGCGGAGGACGCGCCGGCTGGAACGTCGTGACCACCTTCGTTCCCGACGTGGCCGCCAACTTCGGCTCATCCGCCCTGCCGCGGCACGATGACCGCTACGTGCGCGCCGAGGAGTTCATCGACGTCGTGATGGAGCTGTGGAGCAGCTGGCAGCCTGGCGCCCAGATCGGCGACAAGGCCAGCGGGGTCTTCGCCGATCGCGACAAGGTCGTCGCCGCCGACCACCACGGCGAGCACTTCGACGTGGCTGGCCCGCTGACGGTGCCGGGCGGTCCGCAGGGACGCCCGATCATCTTCCAGGCCGGCGCCTCCGAGTCGGGACGTCAGCTCGCCGCCCGCACCGCCGACGTCGTGTTCACCGTGCAGAACACGCTCGACGGCGCCGTGGCGTTTCGTCAGGACATCCACGAGCGGGTCCGGTCCTTCGGCCGCTCCCCCTCCGCGATCAAGGTGCTGCCCGGCCTGGTGCCGGTGATCGGACGCACCCGCGAGGAGGCCGAGCGCCGCAAGCTCGAGCTCGACGCGTTCGGGGTCGAGTCCGAGCTGCGCAAGCTCGCGTTGCGGGTGGGCGTGCCGGTCGAGGCCCTGCAGCTGGACGAGCCGGTGCCGGTCGACCTGATCAAGGCCAACACGGCGTTCAACGCCTCGCACGGATTTCGCGACGCGGTCGTCCGTCTTGCCGAGACCGAGGGCTTGACCGTGCGCGAGGTGCTCTATCGCAACGGCGGCGGCCACCTCCAGGTGGTGGGCACGGCCGGCGACGTGGCCGACGTGATCGAGCAGTGGCAGGCGGCCGGGGCGGCGGATGGCTTCAACCTGATGATCGACGTGCTGCCAGACGGGCTCGAGGCGGTCGTCTCAGATCTCGTCCCCGAGCTTCAGCGCCGCGGCCTGTTCCACACCGAGTACGAGTCCTCGACGCTGCGCGGCTCGCTCGGGCTGCCCGCGTTGGACGCCGAGGATCACGCCGGCGCGGGAGCGGCGGCGCGATGACGCTCGGCACTCCCACGTCGGTAGACCTTCCGGACGAGGCGCCCGCCGGCTATCGCGATCTGCGCGGCCATCTCGCGGCCCTGCGTGATCGTGGCCTGCTGCAGGTCGTCGATCGTGAGGTCAACAAGGACACGCAGCTGCATCCGTTGGTCCGCTGGCAGTACCGGGGCGGGGTCCCGGAGGATCAATGGAAGGCGTTTCTGTTCACCAACGTGGTCGATTCGCGTGGGCGCAGCTACGCCAACCCGGTGCTCGTCGGCGGGCTGGCCGGTTCGCCGGAGGTTTACGCGACGGGGCTGCAGTGCGAGGTCGGTGAGATCGGCGCGCGCTGGGCGCAGGCGATGGCGCATCCGATCGATCCGGTCCTGGTCGAGAGCGGCCCGGTCACTGAGAACGTCTTCACCGAGGTCGACTTCGGTGACCTGCGGCATACGCTGGATGCGATTCCGATTCCGATCTCGACGCCTGGGTTCGACAATGCGCCGTACCTGACCAGCGCGCAGGTCTTCA
>JAATFK010000151.1 GCA_015655225.1 Solirubrobacterales bacterium
CGGAGGAGTCGGTCGTGCCGGAGGAGTCGCCGGTGGTGTCGCCGGTGCCGGAGTCGGTGGTGCCGGTCGTGCCGGAGGTGTCGCCGCTCGCGGACGTGTCGCCCGTGGCCGACGCATCGCTCGTGCCGGAGGAGTCGGTCGTGCCGGAGGTGTCGCCGGTGCCCGAGGTGTCGCCGGTCCCGCTCGTGTCGCTCGCCCCCGACGAATCGCTCGTGCCGGACGCGTCAGTCCCGCTCGTGTCGCTCGTCCCCGACGAAGCGCTCGTGTCGGACGAATCAGTCGTCCCGCTCGTGTCGCTCGTCCCCGACGAAGCGCTCGTGTCGGACGAGTCCCCAGTCGCCGGCGTGTCGCCGGTGCCCGACGAGTCAGTCCCGCTCGTGTCGCTCGTCCCCGACGCGCCGGTCGTGCCGGGGGTCCCGGTCGCGGCCTTCCCCGCCGCGGCGGCCGCGACGGCGGCGGCGCCCTGGGCCGGGACGCGAATCTGGGAGAGCGCTCTGGCGGGGTCGCCCGGACCGGCCGAGACGAAGCGCGACGAGCCCTGCGGCGGCGTCACGAAGCCCATCTGGGTCGCGAGCGAGATGACGCGGTCGGGGTCGGAGAGGGCGGAGTTCGTCGCGCGCAGCGTCTGGTTCTCCTGCTGGAGGAGCGAGCTGCGCTGGACCGCGTCGCCGATGCCGGAGTTCAGTCTCAGCATCGAGACCTGCAACGTGACGATCCCGATCAGGAGGGTGCCGATCAGGACGATCCAGACGCGACCGCCGATCAGGCGCTCGAGCAGGCGGTGGTCCGGCAGCCCGCGGATCCAGCCGGCGACGCGCTGGCCGAGCGGCAGCTCGCGACGCGACGGACGCGGGACCGCGACCGGCCGGCGGCGCGGCGCGTGCGGGAGCGCCTCGCGCAGCGGCAGCGCGACGGCTCCGGCCATCGCGGCGGCGACGCGCCCGCCGAGCGGACCGGAGAGCCGACGCGCGGTGCCGGTGGATTCGGCAGCCGCGCCACGCGGGACGCTGGCGCGGGACGCGCGTGAAGTGGCAGCGGCAGCGCGGGGAGCGGCGGCGCCGGAGCGCGGCGACGCGGCCGAGCGCGCCTGCGCGTTCCCGCCCGCGGAGCGGGCCGACCGCGACGGCGCGGCGGGCGCCCCACCGGAGCGGGTGGCGCGCGACGGCGCGGCGGCCGGCGCGGCCGTTCGCGCGTCGACGCGCTCGTGCAGGTCGTTGGCGCGACTCGGCTCGGCCGGGCGGATGCCGGGCCCAGGCGCGGCGGCACGGCCGGCGGCCGGGCCGGAGACGCGGCGCGGCGGACCGCCCTTGCGGGCGCCACCGTGGCCGGCGCCGGCGGAGCGACCGCCGGTCCCGGCGGCACGACGACGAGCGGCTGCGGTTGCGGGAGCGGGTGGCGTCATTGGGCGTCTCCGAGCTTGCGGGCCCCACGGAGATGGGCGGATCTGGCACGCGGGTTGTGGGCGATCTCGCCGGCCGTCGGCGCGACCGCGCGGCGGCTCAGCAGCTCCGCCTCCGGCGTGCGCCCGCAGGCGCAGATCGGCAGGTCGGGCGGGCAGACGCACCCCCGGGCACGGTCGGCGAGGTAGCGCTTCACGCGCCGGTCCTCCAGCGAGTGGAAGGAGATCGCGGCGAGGCGGCCGCCGACGGCAAGCACGTCCCACGCGATCGGGAGCGCTTCGTCGAGCTGGTCCAGCTCCTCGTTGACGGCGATGCGGATCGCCTGGAAGGTCCGCTTGGCCGGATGACCGCCGCCGAACTGCGCGGGGATCGGGATCGCGCTCTTGATCACCTCGACCAGCTCGTGGGTCGTGCCGATCGGCGCCTGCGCGCGGGAGCGGACGATCCCGTGGGCGATCTTGGAGGCGTAGCGCTCCTCCCCGTACTCGCGCAGGAGGCGGGCGAGCTGGCGCTCGTCCCACTCGTTGACGAGCTCGTAGGCGGACAGCGGCTGGTCGGGGTCCATCCGCATGTCGAGCGGCGCGTCGTAGGCGTAGGAGAAGCCGCGCTCCCAGGTGTCGACCTGCATCGAGGACATCCCGAGGTCCATGTAGATCATGTCCGCCAGGAGCCGCTCGTCGCGCAGCTGCGCGAGTCCCTGGGCGAAGTCGGCACGGATGAAGCGCGTCGCGCAGGAGACCTCGGCGGCCAGCTCGGCGAAGCGCTCCTCCGCGAGCGGGTCGCGGTCGATGCCGATCAGCGTGCCGGTCGAGCCGATGCGGTCGGCGACGAGACGAGCGTGACCGCCGCCGCCGATCGTGCAGTCGACCGCGACGTCGCCCGGCTGCGGATCGAGCAGCTCGATCAGCTCGCCGGCGAGGACCGGGATGTGGATGCCGCTCATGTCAAGGAGTGTGGCCATAGCGTGATGTCAGACCGCCGACTGGAGGCCGGCGGCGATGTCGGAGACGTTCTCGAGGACCTCGCCGTTGTAGGAGGCCCACTTGGCGCGGTCCCAGATCTCGAGGCATTCGCCCGCGCCGACGACGCTGACGTCCTTCGCCAGGCCGCCGGACTCGAGCAGGAACTTGGGCACCATCACGCGACCGGCGCCGTCGAGCTCGGTCGGGTGGGAGTTGGCGGTGAAGTGACGGTTCAACTTGCGGTACTCCGGCGAGAGGGGGCTGTGTCCGGCGAGCGCGGCGACGGTCCAGGCGTCGTAGTCCGCCGGGCGCCAGATCGCGACGCAGTCCTCGAGGCCAGCGGCGAGAACGACCCCTTCCGCGAAGGAGGCGCGGTAGCGCGTCGGAACCGTGAGCCGGTTCTTCGCGTCGAGGGTGAGGTCGAAGGTGCCGCGAAACGTCAAGGGTCATCGCCTGGAAGGGGTTCGCGAACCGGGGTGGCTGGGTGGGAGGAGCCCTGCCACCCCGGTCCGTGTGAGGCGGCAAGCTAACCCACTCTCTCCCACTTTGCAACCCATCTGCCGCCTCTCGACCCACATGTTCACGAGCTGAGTTCGCCGACCACGCGAGATCCCCTCTACAGCGGGCGATCGCGGAGTGGGACGCGGTGGGAGGACGGCGGCGAAGTTGGCGCACGAATCCGTGCAGACGGCGGTGCTGGGCGCGCGCTTGCAAGAAGGCCCAGCCGGGACGCCGATTCCGTCCGCGCGGTGTGCCGAAGTGGGACGCCGCCGGCGCCGCTCCGGATCTGTGCGGCTCTGGGTGTCGTATGGACACCCAGAACCGCACACATCGAAGCGCGCGGCCGCCGGCGCGGCGCGGCGCGGCGCCGCCGGTCAGCTCGTGAGCGTGGCGAGCAGCGCCGCGGCGACCAGCAGCAGGACGGACGGCACCAGCAGGAGCGCCACCACCAGCTGTATCTTCGGCGCCGCCCGAGCGGCCTGCTCGGCCAGCTGCCGGGCACGGGCGGCGCGCGTCTCGCGCGCCTGGGCGCGGAGCGCGTCGGCCAACGGGGCGCCGTGGCGCCCGGCGCGACCGACCGCCGCGACCAAGGTCGCCATCCCGGGACACGGGCAGCGCGTCAGGAGCGCGACGAGCGCGCGCTCGCGGCCGACGCCGAGGGCGATCTCGCCGGCCGCGGTGCGCCACTCGCGCGCGAGAAGGCCGCGGTCGCGATGGGCGACCTCGGCGAGCGCGCGGTCGAGCGCCAGGCCGGCCGCCAGCGCGACGCGCAGGAGGTCGAGCAGGTCCGGCAGCTCCGCCTACATCACCCGGCCGCGCGCCCGCGCCCGTCGCCGCAGCCACCAGTCGGGGACAAGGAACGCGGCCGCCGGCAGCGCGACCGGCGCCAGCAACGCCAAGCGCCCGGGCAGCGCGCCGCCGAACGGCACCGCGAGAGCGACGGCGAGCGCCGCCGCCCCGGCCTTGATGGCGGTCACGTCAGCGACCCGCAGGCCAAGTGGCCGCCCGGCGGCGGCGAGCCGGGCGTGGAGGTCGCCCGACGCGGCCGGCGCCCCGAGCCGCCGCCCAACCCGAGCGACGAACGCAAGCCCCCGCGCCACCGGCCCGTGCGCGGCAGGCCCGGCGAGCCCGCGCGCACCGGCCCCGGAAAGCCAACCCGCCCGCGCCCCACGGAGCGCGGCCAGCTCGACCAGCGCCCCCGCAGCCAGCGCGCCGGCCACGCTGGCGACCACGGCGGCGCCGGTCATGCGGCCGGCTCCCGCGCGAGCCGCGACGCCGCTGGCCGGGCCGCGGCCCCGCTCACGTGACCGCCGGCCGGCCGCGGTGACGGTCGCCGAGCA
>JAATFK010000050.1 GCA_015655225.1 Solirubrobacterales bacterium
ACGCTCGCGCCGCTGATGCTGAAGTCGATGCTCTAGCGGTCGTTGAGCGAGATGATCGGCGTCGGCGCGGTGGTCTCGCCGCCCTCCTCGCGCGGGATGATCGCGGTCCCGATCGAGAAGAACTCGATGATGTGGCTGCCCCAGCCGTGGCTCTGCTCTCTCAGCTGGACGCCGACGATCCCCTCCGCCCGCAGCTCCTGCGCCTCGCTCTGCATCCGCTCCATCGCCAGCTCGCGCGCGTCGTAGAGCGCCTGCGTGAAGTTCGGCAGCTCGACGTTGCGGCCCATCTGGCTGAGCGACTTGAACATCCCGCGGTGGGCGACGTGGTAGACGCAGCTGCCCATCACCATCCCGACCGGCCGGTGGCCGGAGTGCAGCAGCGTCCAGAAGTCCTGGCCCGAGAGGTCGCTCGTGAACGGCCGGCCGTTGGGCGCGCGGTGCAGGACGCCGTCGCGGTGTCTGATCGCGGTGCCGATCGCGATGAACTCGGCCATGTTCTCGCCCCAGTCGTAGCGGCCGATCTCGAGCCGGACGCCGACGACGCCGTCGGCGCCGAGCTGGTCGGCCTCCTCCTCCATCCGCGTCATCGCGAGCTGGCGCGCCTCGTACATCGCCCCCGAGAGCGTCTCCATCTCCATGCTCTGCTTCCAGTTCGAGGCCTGGAAGCCGATGTGGTAGATCGAGCTGCCGACGACCATGCCGAGCGGCTCGAAGCCGGCCTGCTTGACGAGCAGGAACTCGTTCACCGACAGGTCGGAGGTGAAGAGGCCGCCGCGGTTCTGCTGCAGCCGCGCGCGCCCGGCCTCGGGGATCCCTTCGAGGGACGTCGGGTCGTAGTCGCTCATCTGGCGTTCCTTTTCGTCTGGAGGTCGACGGTGGCCTGGGGTGGGAAGGACGGGACGTCGTCGGTCCGCGCGATCGCGGTCCCGACGGCGTGGAACGCGATCACGAGGCCGGCGACCTCCTGATCCTGGTAACCGCTAAGGGGGAAGCTCTCGCGATGGACGTGCCGGTCGAGCCGCACGCCGACGATCCCCTCGGCGTGGTTCGCGTCGGCCTGGCTGGAGAGGGCGCGCAAGGCGATCTCGCGCGCCGTCGAGAGCGCCTCGGACAGCTCCGGCCGCTCCTGGGTCTGCCGCACGGTCAGCCGTCGTCTCCACTGCGTCCCCACCGACGGCGTGACGAACACGACCGCCGAGGACGCGACCAGCCCGACGGGCGCGAAGCCCGCCTGGTAGAGCTGCCAGTACTCGCTCCCGGAGAGGTCGGTGAGGACCGGCCAGCGGTCGTGCGCGAGGCCATCGACCTGCATCGCGGTGCCGGTCGCGAGGTAGTCGACGGTGCCGGGCGCCCACACGTCCTGCTCACGGCGCAGCGCCACGCCGACCACCACGTCGGCGTTCAGTCTGCGCGCCTCGTCGGTCATCCGCTCGAACGCCCGCCGGCGCGCCTGGTCCCAGGCGTGGGCGATCACGTCGAGCTCGGAGAGGATCGCGTCGGTGCCGCTCGGCGCCCAGGCGACGTCGAGCCACTGGCGGCCGACCTGGTGGACCGAGGCGCCCATCACCTGGCCGACGGGCCGCACGCCGATCCGCTCGCTGAGCGCGAACTCCTCGACGCTCAGCGTGCTCGCGAACATCAGCCGAGCAGGCGCTCCAGCGCGGCCCGCGCGGCGTCGCTGTGCGCCGCCTCGTCGCGCAGCGCGTCGGTCAGCCCGGCGAGCCACGCGTCCAGCTCGAGCTGGTCGCGGCGGATCGCGATCCCGCCGACGGTCTTCTCGCGCCACGCCTCGACGCGGCCGCCCTCGAGGCGCAGGGCGTAGGCGAACTGGCCGGCGCCGACCTGCAGCGAGCGGACTCTCTTGTCGCCCGACATGAACCGCCGGGCGCGGCGCTCGACGGTCGTGCGCTCCGGCAGCGCGTCCTCGAACTTGCGCGCCAGCACCTCGATCGCCGTCGTCACGTCGCCACCGTCGGCGCGCAGCGCGGCGGCCGTGAGGTCGAGCTCACCGTCGGCGGACACAGCTGGAGCCTACCCCTGCGCGTCGCCGGCAACAGCAGCGGCTACGAGGAGACCGCGCGGCGCCACGAGCGCCCGCAGCCGACCGCCGTCAGCAGCGCGACCTCGGTGCGGCGCCCGGCGGTCGCGTCGACCGTCGTGCGGGCGCCGACGCTCCAGGCGTCGCAGACGCTCGGGCCAGCCAGCCCGCCGGCCCCGGACAGCCCGGCGAGCTCGCCGCGCGGCGCGGCGAGCGCGAGCAGCGGCGACCACGCGCGACCACCGGCTGAGGTGTGATGGACGAGGGACACCGCGCGTACCCTCCCACCCCGCCGCGACCATCGCGTCGTGGCAGCAACCACGATCTTTGCGGCGCGCAACCGGTCTGCAACGTGAACCCCGGCGTTCGATCTACACTCCTGGCCAGACAGCCAGCCCGTGAACGACCCCGAGGAGTGACGACCATGCCCAGTCCCGAAGCGCTCGTCTTCGACGCGATCCGAACACCGCGAGGGAAGGGCAAGAGCAACGGGTCGCTGCACACGACCAAGCCCGTGGACCTCGTCGTCGGCCTGATGCACGAACTGCTCTCGCGCAACGTCGCGCTCGATCCCAACCGGATCGACGACGTCGTGCTCGGCTGCGTCACCCCGGTCGGCGACCAGGGCGCCGACATCGCCAAGACCGCCGCCGTCAAGGCCGCCCTGCCGGACACCGTCGCGGGCGTGCAGCTCAACCGCTTCTGCGCCTCCGGCCTGGAGGCCGTCAACATCGCCGCGCAGAAGGTCGCCTCCGGCTGGGAGGACCTCGTCCTCGCGGGCGGCGTCGAGTCGATGTCGCGCGTCCCGATGGGCACCGACGGCGGCGCCTGGGCGATGGACCCCGAGACCGCCTACGACACCTCGTTCGTCCCGCAGGGGATCGGCGCCGACCTGATCGCGACGGTCGAGCAGTTCAGCCGCGAGGAGGTCGACGCCTACGCCGCCCGCTCGCAGGAGCGCGCCGCGACCGCGCAGGCCGAGGGCCGCTTCAAGGACGCGGTCGTGCCGGTTTTCGACATCAACGAGCACGTCCTGCTCGACCGGGACGAGTTCATCCGTCCCGGCACGACGGTCGAGACGCTCGGGAAGCTGAAGCCGTCGTTCGCCGCGATGGGCGACATGGGCGGCTTCGACGCCGTCGCGCTGCAGAAGTACCACTGGATCGAGGCGATCGACCACGTCCACACCCCCGGCAACTCGTCCGGGATCGTGGACGGCGCGTCGCTGCTGGCGATCGGCAACGCCGAGACCGGCGAGGCGCTCGGCCTCACCCCGCGCGCCCGGATCCTCGCGACCGCCGTCTCCGGCTCGGACCCGACGATCATGCTCACCGGCCCCGCGCCCGCGAGCCGCAAGGCGCTCGCGAAGGCCGGCATCACGGTCGACCAGCTCGACCTGATCGAGATCAACGAGGCGTTCGCGGCGGTCGTGCTG
>JAATFK010000272.1 GCA_015655225.1 Solirubrobacterales bacterium
AGATGGAGGGCGGCTGGTCGCGCCACTCTTATGCTGCCCGCGTAGAGCACGGCGACGGCGAGGGGGAGAAGGCCTACATCCTGCGCGCCCGGCCCGCCGCCTCGCTGCTCGACACCGACCTCGGCGAGGAGTTCCGCACCTACGCGCTGCTCGTCGACGCTCCGCTCCCGACGCCCGGCGTCCACGGCTTCGAGCCATCCGAGGACACGCCGTTCACCGGGCCGTTCTTCATCATGGACCGCCTCGAGGGCCACGCCGTCAACGTCTGGCGCCCGAAGGATCGGGAGCAGCTCGTGACCGACTGGGAGGGACCGAGAGGCGTCGCCAGCGACCTCGTCGACTACATGGCGGCGATCCACAAGGTCGACCCGGTCGCCGCCTCCGCCGCCGTCACGCCGCGCACCTTCCAGCAGACGGTCGACCGCTGGGACGGCGTCTACCACGAGATGCGGCTCGTCCCCGACCCGGTGATCGAGGAGGCGTACGCCTGGATCCGCGAGCGCGAGCCCGACCCCGTCCCGCCGGCGCTCGTCCACGGCGACTACCGCATCGGCAACACCCTGATCGACGGTCGCCGCATCACCGGCATCCTCGACTGGGAGCTGTCCTCGGTCGGCGACCCGCGCTTCGACCTCGGCTACCTCGCGCTCGACTACCAGGCCGGCAAGTTCACGACGCCCGGCTCGGACCTGCTCAACGCGACCGCCGAGAGCGCCTGGTTCTACGACCGCTACGCGAGAGCCTCGGGCCGTCCGGTCGACCCCGAGGTCGTCCGCACCTTCACCGTCCTCGGCGCGCTGATGCTGTTCGCGATCATGACGACCGGCGTTCGCGTCTACGCGAGAGGCGAGACCGACGACGTGCGCATGGCATGGGGGCGCTTCGTCCTGCCGGGACTGCGGCAGGACCTCACGCGGCTGATGGACTGGTGACTGGAGTGACTGGCGCTAGCGCTAGTGCCTCCACTGGCAGGCCGGTGCGATCCTCGCCCAGCCTGGACACGGGGACGACGGAGGGTTGCATGGACGGTCACGGGCCGGCGGAGATGAAGCTCGATCTCACGAGCGCCGATCGCTGGAGCTACCTGACGCTGCCGCACCTGGTCGAGCGCGACGGCCTCGACCTGGACAAGCCGGCCGTCGTCTTCGAGGACCGCTCGCGCACCTACGGCGAGCTGCGCGAGGCGAGCCGGCGGGTCGCGAACGCGCTCGTCGGCCTCGGGATCGAGGAGTTCGAGCGCGTCGCGGTGCTCAGCTCCAACCGGCTCGAGTTCATCGAGCTGGAGGTCGGCATCGCCGCCGCGCGGGCGATCATGGTGCCGCTCAACTGGC
Source organism: Solirubrobacterales bacterium (assembly GCA_015655225.1). Lineage (GTDB taxonomy): Bacteria > Actinomycetota > Thermoleophilia > Solirubrobacterales > Solirubrobacteraceae > Conexibacter. The sequence goes on from JAATFK010000272.1 coordinate 1,332, forward strand.
GGCTGCGCGGCAACGAGCTCGCGAACCTCCTGCGCCGCTCGGCCGCGAGGGCCGTGTTCGTCGAGGAGCGCTTCCTCGGCACGATCCTCGAATTGAGGCGCTCCGGCGAGGTCCCCGACCTGAGGACCGTGATCACGCTGGAAGGCGTCGGCGGCGACCTCTCCTTCGAGGAGCTGCTCGGCTCCTCCTCGGCCGAGCGTCCGACTCGCGTGGGCCGCATGGAGGACCCGCACGAGATCATCTTCACGTCCGGCACGACCGGCAAGCCGAAGGGCGTCGTCTGGACCAACGGCACGCTGATGTGGAACTCGATTCAGCAATTGAGTGACTACCAGCTCGGCCCGAGCGATCGCACCTACGCGATCATCGACCTCTATTACATCGGCGGCCGCCACGACTTCACCTGGGCGATCCTGCACCAGGGCGGCACCGTCCACATCAAGCGCTCCAGCGGCTTCGACGCCGAGGACGTGGTCCGCTACGTCGCCGAGCACGGCATCACCCACGTCCTCTGGGTGCCGACGATGATGTACGAGATCCTGCGGCTGCCGACGCTCGCCGACTACGACCTCAGCAGCTTGAAGATGATCATGTGCGGCGGCCAGCCGCTCTCGGTCGCGACGACCGAGCGCGCCCAGCGCGCCTTCCCGCACGTCGACTTCATCCAGGTCTACGGCCTCACCGAGGGCGGCGGCTCGGTCGCGTTCGTGCGCCCCGGGGACGCCCGCACGAAGCCCGGCTCGGCCGGCAAGGCGTCGCTGCACGTCGAGCTGCGGCTCGCCGGCCTCGACGGCTCGCCGGTGCCCCAGGGGATCGACGGCGAGATCCTCGTGCGCGCCCCGTCCGTCACCGCCGGCTACTGGGACGACCCGGAGCTGACGAAGCAGCTGATCGTCGACGGCTGGCTGCACACCGGCGACATGGGCCACTTCGACGAGGACGGCTTCCTCTTCATCTCCGGTCGCAAGGGCGACATGATCATCAGCGGGGGGATGAACATCTTCCCCAACGAGATCGAGGACGTCCTGCGCGAGCACCCGGACGTCGCCGACGTGGCCGCGATCGGGATCCCGCACGAGAGATGGGGCGAGACCGTCCTGGCCGTCGTCGAGGCCGAGGAGGGCGCCGTGATCGACGAGCAGGGCTTGATCGCGTTCTGCACCGAGCGGTTGGCCGGCTACAAGAAGCCGACCTCCGTCCGCGTGGTCGACGCACTGCCGCGCACGGCTGGCGGAAAGCCGAAGAAGTTCCTGCTGCGGGAGCGCTTCTCCGAAGCTGGGGAATCGGTCCTGCCGTAGCGCAGTGAAGAGATGTTCACGGCGACTGTCGGATCGGACAGTTGCCCGTCAGCCGACCCGCGAGCACAGTGGTTGACTCGCACGGGAGCGACTTCGGTCGAGGAGAGAGATGAGCCAGACTCAGGCAGAGCCCACCGGCCGCAACGCCTTCATCGGCGTCGACGTCGGCGGAACGCACACCGACGTTTCGGTGATCTATGACGGACGGGTGGAGCGGGGCAAGGCCCTCACCACCTATGACGACTTCAGCCGCGGCGTCCTCGAGGCCGTCGGCGTCGCCGCCGGCAACTACGACGTCGGCTTGGAGCAGCTGCTGGAGAAGACGCAGCTCTTCATCAACGGCACGACGGTCGTCACGAACGCGATCACGCAGCTGCGCGGCTCGCGCGTCGGCGTGCTCGTCACGAACGGCTTCGGCGACGCCTTCCGGCTCGCCGGCGGCCCCCGCACGACCGAGCTCGACGACCACCTGCAGCTGAACGTGCCTGACCTCGTCGACCGCCGCGCGATCATCGACATCGACGAGCGCGTCGACTGGTCCGGCAGCGTCCTCGTCCCGCTCGACACCGAGCAGGTCAAGACCGCGGTAAAGCATCTGGTCGAGGACATCGGCGTCGACGCGATCGCCGTCTGCTTCCTCTGGAGCCACGCCAACGGCGAGCACGAGCTGGCCGCCGAGGCTGCCATCAAGGAGGTCTACCCCGACCTCTTCGTGACCCCGTCGCACCGCGTCTTCCCGGTCGAGGGCGAGACGCGTCGCTGGACGACGGCGATCCTCAACTCGTTCGTGCAGGACCGCGCCGAGGTCTACCTCACCTCACTCGACGAGAAGCTGCGTTCGTCCGGCCTCGGCGGAGGGCTCGCCTTCTTCCAGGGCCTTGGCGGCGGGATCAGCCTCGACAAGGCGCGCCAGTACCCGCTCGGCCTGCTCGGCTCCGGCCCCGCCGGCGGCGCGATCGGCGCCAACGAGCTCGCCAGACGGATGGGCAGAAGACGCGTCCTGCTCGGCGACATGGGCGGCACCAGCTTCGACACCGGGATCATCGTCGACAACGAGATCCGCATCGACAAGAACCTCGAGCTCGGTCCGTTCATGACGGGTGTGAACTTGGTCGACGTGATCTCGGTCGGCGCCGGCGGCGGCTCGATCGGCTGGGTCAGCGAGCGCGGCGTCCCGCAGGTCGGCCCCCAGTCGGCCGGCTCGACTACGGGCCCGGCGGCGCTCGGCCGCGGCGGCGAGCAGCCGACCGTGACCGACGCGATGGTGACGCTCGGCTTCATCGACCCCGACAACTACCTCGGCGGTCGCGTCCAGCTCAGACCGGAGCTGTCGAAGCAGGCGCTCGACAACGTCTTCGGCGAGCGCTACGGCTGGA
>JAATFK010000186.1 GCA_015655225.1 Solirubrobacterales bacterium
GCCGAGGAACATGTTCTGGACGATGTCGAGGTTGTCGCAGAGCGCGAGGTCCTGGTAGATCGTCGTGATCCCGAGGGCCTCGGCGTCCTTCGGGCCGTGCAGCTGGACGGGCGAGCCCTCCCACTCGATCTGACCGCCGTCCGGCGACCAGAGGCCCGAGATCGTCTTGATCAGCGACGACTTGCCGGCGCCGTTGTCCCCGACGAGGGCGGTGACCTTGCCCGGGGGTACGTCCAAGTTGACCGACGTCAGCGCCCGCACGGGGCCGAACGTCTTCGTGATGTCCCTCAGGCGCAACAGCGACTGTGCGCCGTTGGCCGACCCGGGACTGGGTGTCTCAGTGGTCTGACCCTCTGAAGTGCTCACGCTGTGAGAGGTCCTTCCTCAATATCGCGTCGTGCCCGCCCGCGAGGAGCGGACGGGCACGATCGACCTTCACGTCCGGGTTGATTCTGACGATCGTCAGGAAGTCGGGATGCCCGCTCTTCTGCACGCCTCCGCATACGACCCGGCGCAAAGCTGCTTGGCCGGCACGAAGTTGTCTCTGATGATCGTGTCGTTCATGTTTCTCGGCGTGACCCACTGCGGGGTCAGCAGGACCGACGGCACCGCCGTCTTGGTTCTCGTGTCCTGCGTGCTCGCGTTCACGAGCGACGACGGCGGCGTCTTGCCGGCGCGGAGGTAGACGGCCAGCGAGACCGCCGCCGAGACCTCCTTGTAGATCGCCTTGTAGACGGTGCCGCACTGGTAGCCGGTGAGCACGTTCTGGAGCCCGGTCAGCGTCGCGTCCTGCCCCGTCGTGGGGAAGGTGTTCGGTCTGATGCCGTGCGTTCTCAGGTACGTGATGATCGGCGCGCCGGTCTCGTCGTTCGGGATCAGCGCCGCGTTGATGTTGCTGTGCGCCGTGTAGGCCTGCTCGAACTCGGTCAGCGCCGTCGGCGGATCCCACGTGCCGGCGGTGTTGACGACGTCCGTCCATCTGCCCGATCTGAACAGCGGCTGCAGGACCTGGTCGTAGTAGCCCTGGTAGAAGAGCGTCGCGTTGTTGTCCGTCGGATCGCCGTGCATGACGACGACGTTCGGTCTGCTCACGCCCCAGTCCGAGGCGCACTGGACGAGGCCTCTGCCCATCACGTTGCCGACCGTCACGTTGTTGAAGCTGACGTAGTACGGGCGGCTGCCGCCGAGGGTCAGGCGGTCGTAGTCGATCACTCTGACGCCGTGGGATCTGGCGTAGGCCTCGACCTGGCTGCCGGTGCCGGAGTCCTCCGGGTCGGTGAGGAGCACGGTGGCGCCGTTGGTGATGTCGCTCTGCGCGTCGCTCAGGAACGTCGAGTCGCTTCTCTGCGCGTTCTGGATGATGATGTCCGACTCCGGGACGCCGGCGGCAAGCAGGGCCTTTCTCAGGTCCGGCTGATCGAACTCGACGTAGCGGGTCGAGCTCGTGGTGTCCGGGAGGATCGCGGCGACCTTCCCCTTGCCGGACGCGCCGAGCGATCTCAGCGCCGCGAGAGCGGAGAAGTCGTTCGTGAACGAGTCGGCCGAGATCGACGGCGTCGAGCCGCCCGAGCTGGAGCCGGTGCTGGTGCCGGTGGACGTGCTCGCCGCTGCGGGCGTGGTCGCGCTGTTCGAGCTGGACTTGTTCGAGCTGCCACAGGCAGTGATCCCGACGCTTGCGCACGCGACGAGCGCAACGACGAACGGCTTGCTTTTCAGCAAGTGCAAGTTGACCCTCCTCCTCCTCCGAGAGCTCGCCATCCGCCGGGGACGGACGGCGCACCCAATTACTGAATCTCGGGTGAGACTACGGTCCCGGACGTGAAAGAGGTGTTAATATCGGCCTATCTGACGTAAATAAGACGTAAACGTCTTTTCGAGCGCATCGCCTGGCCTGTGGCTAGGCGACGAAGCGATAGCCGGCGCGGGGGGTCGTGAGGATCAGCGGCTCGGCATCGTCGCTCTCCAGCTTTGCCCGCAGCCGCTGCACGTACACGCGGACGTACTCGGTCTCGGTCTGGTACCCCTGCCCCCAGACGCGCCGCAGGAGATGCGCGTGGCTCAGCAGCTTGCCGCGGTTGATCACCAGCTCGCGCAGCAGCGCGAACTCCGTCGGCGTCAGGTGCACGGGCTTCCACCGGCGCAGCACCTGCTGGTTCGTCAGGTCGATCACGACGTCGCCGACGCTGATCACCGGCGGGCCCGGCTCGGCCGCGCCGGTGCGGCGCGTGCGCCGCAGCGTGGCGGAGATGCGGGCGAGCAGCTCCTCGACGCTGAAGGGCTTCGTCATGTAGTCGTCGGCGCCCATGTTGAGCGCGGTGACCTTGTCGCGCTCGCCGCCCCGGGCGGAGACGACGATCACCGCGACGGTGGAGCTCTCGCGCATCTGCCGGCACAGCTCGAAGCCGTCGGCCTCGGGCAGCATCAGGTCGAGCAGGACGATGTCCGGCTCCTCCGTCTCCAGCAGCTGGAGCGCGTTGCGGCCGTCGGTCGAGACGACCGTGTCGAAGCCGCGGACCGCGAGGTTGGAGCGGACGAGGTCGACGATGTTGGGATCGTCCTCGACCAGCAGCGCCCTCGTGTTCGCGCCCGGCTCAGGCATCGCTGCCGACCCGCGCCTCGAGCACGCCGACGGGGGCGTCGTGGGCACTGACCGGCTCGGCCGCCTCGACCGGGAGGCGGATCCGGAAGACGGTCCCGCTCGTCGTCGGCACCAGCTCGATCGACCCGCCGTGCGCCTCGACGATGCCGCGCGAGATCGAGAGGCCGAGGCCGGCGCCAGAGCTGCGCGAGCGGTGGCGCTGGGCGGGCTCGAACGGCGAGGCGGCGAGCGCGCTCGGGAAGCCGGGCCCGTCGTCGATCACGGTGATCTCGACCTCGGCCGAGCCGGGCCAGGAGAGCGGGCGGGGGGCGACGCTGACGCGCTCGCCGGGCCACGACAGCTCGCGCGCGGCGATGCTCACGCGCGTCCCCTCGGGGCAGTGGCGGAAGACGTTCGTCAGCAGGTTCACGAACACCTGCTCCAGGCGGTCGTGGTCACCCCAGACGGACGGCAGGCCGGGATCGCAGGCGACCGCGATCGACGGCATCTGCGACGCCGGCAGGCAGAGGACGGCCGCCTCGACGACCAGCCTCAGGTCGCACCAGTCGGGCTGGAGCCGCATCACGCCGGACTCGATCGCGGAGAAGTCGAGCAGGTCGTCGACGAGCCGCCCGAGACGCGAGGACTCAGCCGCGATCCTCTCCAGGAAGCGCCGCTGGGACGCGGCGTCCCAGGTCACGTCGGGCTGCAGGAGGCTCGACGCGTAGCCGCGTATCGCGGTCAGCGGGGTGCGCAGCTCGTGGCTCA
>JAATFK010000310.1 GCA_015655225.1 Solirubrobacterales bacterium
GTCTTGCCGCCGGACTTGATCGTGCCGGCCCACGAGTCGGCGCCGCGCATGAAGGAGACGGGGCCCGAGGCGGTGCCGCCCTTGGCCAGCGGCTCCATCGAGCCGCGGATGTTCGAGAGGTTGATCCCCGAGCCCGAGCCGCCGCGGAAGATCATCCCCTCCTTCGTGTTCCAGTCGAGGATCGACTCCATCGTGTCGTCGACCGACAAGATGAAGCAGGCGGAGCACTGCGGCTGCTCCTCGAACCCGACGTTGAACCAGACGGGTGAGTTGAACGCCGCCATCTGGTGCAGCAGGATGTGGGTCAGCTCGGCCTCGAAGGTGTCGCTGTCCTCGGCGCTCGCGAAGTAGCCGCGCTGACGGCCCCAGTCGGCGATCGTGCCGGAGACGCGGCCGATCATCTGTCTGACGGAGCGCTCGCGCGCGGGCGTGTCGAGCTGTCCGCGGAAGTACTTCTGCGAGACGATGTTGGTCGCGTTCTGCGACCAGGTGCTCGGGAACTCGACGCCGCGCTGCTCGAAGGAGACCTTGTCGCCGTGACCGATGACGGCGTCACGCAGCTCCCAGTCCACCGCGTCGAACGGATGCACTCCTGGCGTCGTGAAGCGACGACGGATCTGCAATGCCTCGCCGGCCGCGGCTTCGACGGTCGTGGTGGATGAGGTCGGTGCGACGTGCTCCATGCTTGCTCCTTGAAGATGTTCCGCAGGCGTTCCCTCGGTTCGGCCTCCCGAGGGGGGTTGACGATCCTCCCGAGAGGTTCGGACGGAAGGCCTTATCCCTGCAAATGTGCTAAAAGCACGCCCCACCTTTGCTTCACAAAGGATAGCGGCTCAGCGGGCTGCTCTCAGCGTCCGAGCCGCAGCCAGTCCGCAAATTCCGACCATGTGCTGCTGGTCCGGTAGGCGGCCTCGCCCCAGGCCTGGCGCCAGGCCTTCGTCCACTCCGGATCGAGCCCGCGAACCCGCCACCAGAGCCACGTCAGGAGCGCCAGCAGCGCGAGTGCGCCGACCACGACGGCGGCCACGATCAGCGCGGTCCGGCCGTGGTGGTGCGCGACCGGAGCGGGCGCGACCGCCGGGGCCGGCGTCGTCGCCGCCGGCGCCGCGGGCGTGGACGGCGTGGGCGTCGCCGTCGACGGCGTGCCGGTGTCGCCGGGGGCGACCGCGCCGGGCACCGGGCCCTCGGTCGTCGACGCCGCGCTCGGCGTCGTCGCGGGCGTGCTCGCGGTCGCCGGCGTCGTCACGGTGGGCGGCACGGCGGCGGTGCTTCTCGTCGCCCCGCCGGTCGGCACGATCCCCTTGCAGCTGCCGCGGTCGTGCGCGGCGATCCCGCTCTCCATCGCCGCTCTGACGGCCGGGACGGTCGTCGCGATCTGCTTCGGGATCCCCTTCAGCGCCGCCGTCAGGTCGGCCTTCGAGAAGCTGCAGGGGTCCAGTCTCCCGCCGCTCGTGCCGTAGGCGGCCGCGACGCGCTGGTAGGCGTCGTTCGCCTGCGCGGTCGCGGCGGGCAGCAGCAGGAGCGCCAGCACGAGCGCCAGCGCGCGACGGATGCGGAAGCGGGGCGGCATCGCGAGCGACGATCGTAGCGAGCGCGCCGGGCCGGGGGGCCCGCGGCGGCGGCCGGGCGGGCTCGGAAGCCACGCGCGCGGGCTGGAAACCGCGCGGCGACGCGACTACCGTGCACGGCTTCATGAGTTCGAGATCGCTCGTCGCGACGCGTCGCCTGCTGGAGCTGGTGGGGGACGCCCACGGCTTCGAGGGGCTCGACGACTTCCGCTCTGGGATCCTCGAGCTGCTGCGCCGCGCGGTCACGACCGACTACGCCTCCTACAACGAGGTCGGCGAGGCGCCCGACCGGATCTACGCCTCCTCCGATCCGCCGCTGGGCGAGGACCAGGTGCGGCGCTGGGCGCGCGTCGCGCACGAGAATCCGCTGCTGGTCGCGATGCGCGCGACCGGCGACGGTCGCCCGAAGCGCTTCTCCGACGTGATCGACCGCTCCCGCTTCGAGCGGCTCGCGATCTACCGCGAGTTCTACCGGCCGCTCGGGGTCGAGTCGCAGGTCGCGTTCACGCTGCCGGCGCGACCGCCGCTCGTGATCGCGCTCGCGCTCAGCCGCGGCCCGCGCGACTACGACGACGAGGAGATGCAGCTGCTGACGCTCGCGCGCCCGCACCTGATCCAGGCCTACCGCTCGGCCGAGCTGGCGAGCGCCCGCGAGGCGACGCTGATCGCGCTCGAAGGCGGCTTCGAGACGCTCGGGCGCCACGTCGTCGTGCTCGACTCGCGTGGGCGCGTCGAGTTCGCGACCCCGCACGCGCGTCGCCTGCTGGGGATCGACGGCAGCACGCGGGCGCCGCTCGCGCGCGAGCTGCGCGAGTGGATCGACGCGGCGCGCGGCGTGCGCGGCTCGGCGGAGCCGCTCGTGCTGCGCTCCTCGGGCGCGAACGCGCTCGTCCGGCTGCTGCCGACACGCCGCCGCGACGGCCGCGACGTGCTGCTGCTGGAGGGCGGCAGCGGCGAGCTGACGACCGACGCGCTGCGGACGCTCGGCCTGACCGAGCGCGAATCCGACGCCCTGCGCCGCCTCGCCCTCGGTCGCCGGCCGGCCGAGGCCGCGGGCGAGCTGGGGATCGCGCCCCGGACGTTCGACAAGCACCTGCAGCACATCTACGCGAAGCTCGGCGTCGCCTCCCGGCAGGAGGCGATCGCGACCGCCTGGGCGGCCGTCGGGCTCGGCGCCGACGGCGCACCGGCCTAGATGGTCGATTCGACGGTCTCGCGGCGCGAGACGCGCGTTGGGCGGCGCCATGCGGCACCCGGCATCTTGCCGATCCAACCAGGATCGCGTGCAACGCCGTGCACCACCTGGCATCCACCACCGCGCCCCTCGCATCCACGACTCCCGTGGAATCAACCATCTAGATAGTCTCCGCGCGCATGAAGCTCCTCGTCACCGGCGGCGCCGGCTACATCGGCTCGATCGTCGCCCAGCGGCTGATCGCCGCCGGCCACGAGGTGGCCGTCCTCGACAGCCTCGAGCGTGGCCACCGCGACGCGGTGCCGGCCGGCGCGCGCCTCCTGGAGGTCGACCTGCGCGACGCGGAGGCGACCCGCGACGCCGTCGCCGAGGGCTTCGACGGCGTCCTCCACTTCGCCGCGCTCGCGCTCGTGTCGGAGTCGGTCTCGCACCCCGAGCGCTACTACCGCACGAACGTCGTCGGGACGCTCAACCTGCTCGACGCGCTGCGCGACGCCGCGATCACGCGGCTCGTCTTCTCCTCCACCTGCGCCGTCTACGGCGAGCCCGAGACGGTCCCGATCCCGGAGACGACCCCGCCGCGGCCGGTCAACGCCTACGGCGCCTCGAAGCTCGCGGTCGACGGCATGATCGGCGACGAGTGCCGCGCGCACGGCGTCGGCGCCGTCAGCCTGCGCTACTTCAACGTCGCCGGCGCGAGCGGGCCGCTGGGGGAGGACCACCAGCCCGAGACCCACCTGATCCCGAACGTGCTGCGGACCGCGCAGGGCCTGCAGCCGGCGGTCAAGCTGTTCGGGACCGACTACCCGACCGACGACGGCAGCGCGGTGCGCGACTACGTCCACGTCGAGGACCTCGCGCAGGCGCACATCCTTGCGCTCGACGCGACGCGGCCGGGCGAGCACCAGATCTTCAACCTCGGCTCCGGCGACGGCTACTCCGTCCGCGAGGTGATCGAGGCGGTGCGCCAGGTGACCGGCCGCGAGGTCCCGGTCGTCGAGGAGGACCGCCGCCCCGGCGACCCGCCGAGGCTGATCGCCGCCAACGCGAAGATCCGCGACGAGCTGGGCTGGGAGCCGCGCCACAGCCTGCGCGACATGGTCGCCGACGCCTGGGCGTTCGCCCAGGAGCGGCCGCACGGGTACGGCGGCGCGTAGCGCCGCGGGCCGGCCCCGCCACCGCTCCCAGCCCGTAGGCTCCCCGCCATGGCGACGGATCGCAGCCGCCTGAGCTTCCTCGCCCGCGCCGCTGCCAC
>JAATFK010000285.1 GCA_015655225.1 Solirubrobacterales bacterium
CGAGCAGTTCTTCCCCGGCCAGCCGGAGCAGGTCTACCGCACGCTGCGCGTAAGACCGAAGGTGCTGCTGCGCTTCACGACCGCCGAGGGCGCCGAGCTGCACTGCGAGCCGATGGCGCCGCAGTTGCGCAACGAACGGGTCTACGACTGGCTCGAAGCCAACCTCCAGCCGGTCGGCTGACGGGCGGCGGCCCGTCAGGCGCCCGACCGCTACGACGGCGGCAGCAGGTCGAGGCAGCGGCGGACGCGTTCGGCGACGAGGTCGAGCAGCGCGCCGGGAAGGTCCCGGCCCAGCTCCGTGATCGCCGCCTCGCCGATCGCGTCGGCGAACGCCTCCGGGGTGACGGTGGCGAGCTGGCGGACGCGCGCGAGGAGCGTGTCGGTGTCGAGGCCGAGATCACGCGCGGCCCGCGGCCAGGTGCTCCGGCGCAGCTCGACGTCGTAGCTGGAGCCGATCTTCATCGCGAAGCGCAGCTTGCGCTCGTGCATGCCATAGGGCAGCGCGGAGGCGACGTCGTAGAGCGGTGCGAGCCGGACCTGGTCGGCGGAGAGCAGCAACGAGTAGTTCTTCGCGTGCGCATCGGTGCCGGCGATCAGCCAGTTCCAGATCAACGCGTCGGCGAAGCGCCAGACGGCGTCCTCGGCGACGCTCGGAGGCATCACGTCGCGCAGCAGGCGGGCGATCTGCCCGGCCGACGGACCGCCCTCGTTCTGGTACTTGCGGCTCGGTCCCACGCCGAGCGCCTGGCAGAGGTCCTCCTGATGCACGCGGGTGACGCGCTCCCCCGGACCCGGGATGCGGTCATAGCGCGTGACGACGACGGCCGTCTCGTCCTCGAACCGCGCGATCGCCGTGCGAGCGGCGACCAGGCCGACGCGCCGGGCGGCGTCGAGGCAGAGGTGCTCGTTGAGGTCGTGGTCGTCCAGTCCGCCGGCGGCTGGCTTGAGGATGTGCGTCGTGGGGATGGCGCCCGACGGCGCACCCCAGCGCCCGTCACGCGAGAGCAGCGCGGTCTTCGCCTGGGCGCCGGCGAGGCTGAACTGCCCGCTGAACGAACGGCCGAGCCAGGCGGTCGCGTCCTCCCGCAGCTCCCGCAGCCGCTGGGCGACGTCGGCCTCGCTGAGCCACGTGACCTCGCCCGGCCGGTTGAGGACCCGCTCGATGTCCTCGGGCGCCGCGAACCGGACCGCGCCGGCGCAGTCCTCGCCGATCGGCGTCGCGCCAGCAGCGCGAACGGAGAGGAGGCCGAGACGTGGAAGTCGCGCGCCCACCGTTGCAGGACGAGGTCGTTGTCGGGCAGCAGTCCCCACAGCCATGGGGCGACGACCTGGTGCGGGTGCGACTCGACCTGGACCGGCATCGACAGCGACAGGGGAGTGGGGGCCGGCCGACGCCGGTACTCCGCCGTGTAGTCGAAGCGCAGGCGACCGGCGGGCAGGCGCGTCAGCGTGCCTGCGACGGCGTCGCCGAGCACGACCAGCAGCGTGTCCGTCATCGCTCGCGGCGATGCTCGTCGAGCAGCGCGTCCAGATCGATCGCCGAGGACGGCTCCCGACGGTCGCCGTCGCGCTCGTCCAGCGTGAGGCGGAGGTCCAGCGCCTCGAGCACCTGGAGCACGAGGCGCAGCTCCGCGGTCGGCCTGCCGGCCTCGAACTGGCCGACCCATTGCCGGGAGACGTGGGCTCGGCCGGCGAGCTGCGCCTGGCTGAGCCCCAGGCTCCGGCGACGGCCGCGAACGCTCGCGGCCAGGTCCCGGATGGAGGTGATCGAAGTAGCCATCGTGTCAGCGTACGCTGACAATGACAAAATGTCAGCGTACGGCGACAATCATACCGTGTCAGCGTACGCCGACAAGAGCGTCATGTCAGCGTACCCTGACATGACGCTCCCGGGCTCCAGTCTGCGCCTCAGGACTGGATGAACTCCAGCAGGTCGGCGTTGATCGTCTCGGCCTGCGTCGTCGGCATCCCGTGGGGGAAGTCTCTGTAGGTGATCAGCTTCCCGTTCTGGACGAGTCTCGCGGAGAGCGGGCCGGCGTCCGCGTAGGGCACGATCTGGTCGTCCTCGCTATGCATCACCAGGACGGGGACCGTGATCTTTCTCAGGTCCTCGGTGAAGTCGGTCTGCGAGAACGCGACGATGCCGTCGTAGTGGGCCTTCGCCCCGCCCATCATGCCCTGGCGCCACCAGTTCTCGATGACCGCCTCCGACGACTCCACGCCCGGCCGGTTGAAGCCGTAGAACGGGCCGGTCGGGAGCGCCCGGTAGAACTCCGAGCGGTTCGCCGCCAGTTGCGCCTGCAGGTCGTCGAACACGCTTCTCGGCAGACCGCCCGGGTTCGCCTCGGTCTGCACCATCAGCGGCGGCACGGCGCTGATCAGCGCCGCCTTCGCGACCCGGCTCTCGCCGTGCTGGCCGATGTAGTGCGCGACCTCGCCGCCGCCGGTCGAGTGGCCGACGTGGATCGCCTCGCGCAGGTCGAGGTGCTCGGTCAGCGCCGCGAGGTCGGCGGCGTAGTGGTCCATGTCGTGCCCGTCGCTCGTCTGCGTCGAGCGCCCGTGTCCGCGCCGGTCGTGCGCGATCACGCGGTAGCCCTTCGAGAGGAAGAACAGCAGCTGCGCGTCCCAGTCGTCGGCCGACAGCGGCCAACCGTGACTGAACACGATCGGCTGGCCCGTTCCCCAGTCCTTGTAGTAGATCTCGGTGCCGTCGGCGGTGGTGATCGTGCCCATGCGTGCCTCCAAGTCGGGTGGGGATGACGAAGCCGTCGAAGGCCCAATCTACCCGGCCCGCACCGCTCCGATTGGAACGATTCGGAGAAGGATCCGCCGCCTACGCTCTCGGCGCTCTCCGCCGCCCTTTGGCCGCCGCCGCCGACGCGCTCAGCGCCACTGCGGCGCGCACGAGCGCGACGAGCGCCGGCTCGTCGATCGCCTCGCCCTCACGCAGGTCGATCGCTCGCCGCACGTTGCCGTCGAGGCTGGAGTTGAAGAGCCCCGCCGGGTCCTCCAGCGACGCGCCCTTCGCGAACGTCAGCTTCACCACCTGCTTGTAGGACTCGCCCGTGCAGATGATGCCGTCGTGCGA
>JAATFK010000487.1 GCA_015655225.1 Solirubrobacterales bacterium
CTCCGACTCCGACGCGCCGACCGTGGCGGAGCCGTGGTGGGACGGCCTCGGGATCCGCCGGGCGCGGATCGTCGTCCCCTACGACGTGGCGAGCACCACCGGCGCGGCCGGGACGCGGCGCCGCGAGGGACTGGAGGCCTACCGGGCGAACGCCGCCGCCAAGGGGGTCGACCTGCTCGTCGTGCTGGCGCCCAGCGCCGACCTGCGGGAGAGCGGGACGAACGCAGCGCTCGCGCCCGACGCGGACACGTTCGCCGCCGCGTTCGCCGCGTTCCTGGAGCGCTATCCCGACCTGCGCACGATCGCGCCCTGGAACGAGCCGAACAACCGCGAGGCGCGCCACTACCCGCTCGGCGGCGACCCGCGCCTCGCCGCCGACTACTGGCTGCGCGCGAACGCGCTGCTCGCCGGCGAGGGCACGCTCGTGGCCGGCGACTTCGCCGGCATCGCGGGGGACGACCACTACGTCAGCGCCTACCAGCGCCGGCTGAAGAAGGCAGGGGCGACGCCGGCGGTGTGGGCGTTCCACGCGCACGGCGACGTGAACGAGTTCCAGGAGAGCGGGTCGACGCGGGCGCGCATCGCGCGCTGGTACCTGAGCACGCTGCGGGGCCGCTGGGCCGACTGCCGCGTCTGGATCGACGAGATCGGCGCGCGCTATCGCGACGCGTGCGGGACCATCTGGGGCGACGCGTCCCAGGCGGAGGCGACGCGCTTCCTGCTCGGCCTCGCGACGCTGGACCGCCGGATCGAGGCGATCTACTACTACAACTACTCGAACCAGTGCTCGACCCCGAGCCGCTGCGCCGTCCAGGACCGCGGGCTCGTCTCGCCGACCCCGTTCGACGGCCAGCCGCCCGACTACGACGAGGCGAACCGCCGCCGCGCCGCCTACGACGTGATCGCCGCGCGCGGTCCGGCGATCACCCTCGGCTAGGGGGCCGTGAACAGCTCGAGCGTGCCGGTGGTCGCGCGGTCGTTCGCGTTGCCGGCCGGCTCGATCACGTGGCCGTCGACCACGATCGGGCTGTTCCAGTGCCCCGGCGCGCCGACCAGCCGCGTCAGCGGTTTCCCGCTGAGGGGCGAGTAGACGTCGATCCCGCCGGGACCAGGGTCGTAGACGTAGAGCAGGCCGCCCGCGACGATCGGGCTGGTGCCCGCCAGCGCGTTGGCCCACAGCTGGTGGAGCCGGCCGCCCCGCAGCGCGTAGGCGACGGTGCCGTCGAAGTCGGTGACGAACACGGTCGTCTGCGAGCCGTGGTGCCAGACCGCCGGCTGGGTGAACAGCTCGCCGCCGCCCGGCGTCTTGAGTGTCTGGACCTCGCCGCCGAGCTGCTCGCGCGACCCGGGCGGGTGCCCGTCGAGGCGCCGCAGGTCGAGCACGCGGAGGATCCCGTCCTTGCCGGCGAGCAGGATGCGTCTGCCGCTCAGCAGCGCCGGCGCGCCGGAGCCGAGGTCGACGTCGTTGCTGTTGAGCGTCGCCTGGTCGGTCGGCGTGTACGCCTGCCGCAGGGCCAGCCGCGGGACCGTCAGCTCGAGGACGCTGTCGCCGAAGTCGGTGCTCCCGTTCCAGCTCGCGTTGCCGGTGTCGAGGAGCAGCCGCGTCCCGCCCGGCTCGACGACCGCGCCGCCGCGGGAGAGGATCGCCGAGTCGCTCTGCGGGCAGGTCGTCGGGACGAAGATCGTGCGCCGGTCGGCGCAGAGCGTGTTGAAGACCCCGTCGACGCTGCCGCTGGCTCGCGCGAGCAGCACGACGTGGCCCTGGTAGGTCGGCGGGTCGCCGTTGTACCCGCCGGTCGTCGCGATCACGTCGGGCCCGTCGACGTTGAGCGCGGCGGCGAGCTTCTCGCGCGTCGGATCGCGGGTGATCGTGACCGGCCAGGCGCCGGCCGCGACCTCGCGTCCGCTCGCCAGCGACAGCTTGTGGATCGTCCCGTCGGGCACGGCGGCGTAGATCGCGGTGCGGTCGGGATCGGCGATCGGGCTCGTGTTCGTGACCTGCGGGCCGCCCGTCAGGTGCGCGTAGTCCTTCGGGGTGAAGGTCCACAGCAGCGTGCCGGTGGAGGCGTCGATCGCGATCGTGCGCCCGTAGGTGGTCGTGACGACGATCACATCGCGGGTCGCGCCCTTCACGCTCACCTGATGGAGGTAGATCGGCGAGGAGTCGACCGTCCCCGGCAGGTCGATCCGCCGCGCCCGCAGCCGCGTGACGGTGCGGGCGGTGATGCCGGTCGGGCGGTTGGTCGCGTCGGAGCGCTGCGGGTCGAGGCCGAACTCGGGCCAGTCGGTCAGCGGCGCGCCACTCGTCGGGGTCGCCGCGGCGGCCTGCGCGCGGACGGCCGCCGACGCCGTCGTCACCGGCGGCTCGGTCGATCCGCTGCCGCACCCGCCGAACGCCACGACGGCGAGCACGGCCAGGAGCGAGACGCACAGCGGTCTCATCCGCTCCGGTTCTACTCGTTCCGCGCGGGACGCGCGCGGAAGCTGGCGCACGCGCGGCGGTACCCTCCCTCGAGCATGCGGACGACGACCGACCTCCGCCGCCTGTTCGACGACCTCGTCCGCTTCGAGACCGGGCTGTGGGACGCGGTCGACGCGCGGCTGCGGAGCGAGCTGGAGCTGCCGCTCGTCAACTTCGACCCGATGCAGGTGATCGCCCGCACCTCGCCGTGCCGGGTCCACGACGTCGCCAGCCAGCTCGCGATCACCGTCGGCGGCGCCAGCAAGGCGGTCGACCGGATTGAGGCCGCCGGGCACTGCGCGCGGCGCGCGAACCCCGACGACCGTCGCTCCCAGATCGTCGAGCTGACCCCCAGCGGCGAGCGGCTCCTCGACGCGGCCGGCGCCGTCTTCGAGGAGGAGCTGCGGGCGCGCGTCGGCTCCGTCCTCTCCGCGACCGAGCTGGACCAGCTCGGCGACGCGCTCGCGCGGCTGCGCGCGGCGGGCACGGGAGCCCCGTCGTGAGTCAGCGCCAGCGCGACGCGCTCGACGCGCTGCTGCGCGAGGCGCCGCTCGACTTCGAGGGCGACCTCCACGCGCTGCGCGCGCAGTTCGAGGAGATGATGGCCGCGACCCCGCTGTCCGACGACGTGGTGCGCACCGACGGCGTGCTCGGCGGCGTCCCGGTCGTCACGCTCGACGTCCCCGGCACGGCGCCCGACGCCGCCGTCCTCTACCTCCACGGCGGCGCGTACACGATCGGCTCGGCCGCCGCCTCCGTCGGCCTCGCGTCGATGGTCGCGCGCCAGGCGGGCGCGCGGGCGGCCTCGGTCGACTACCGGCTCGCGCCCGAGCACCCGTTCCCGGCCGCCGTCGAGGATGCCGTCGCGGCCTACCGCGGGCTGCTCGCGAGCGGCCTCTCGCCCGAGCGGATCGCGTTCGTGGGCGAGTCGGCCGGCGGCGGCCTGACGGTCGCGACGCTCGTCGCGCTGAAGCGGGAGGAGCTGCCGCAGCCGTCGAGCGCGGCCGTCTTCTCGCCCTGGGTCGACCTGACCCTGAGCGGCGCCAGCATCTCCGAGAAGGCCGCCGTCGACCCCGCGCTGAAGGCCTCCGGCATCCGCCTGCGAGCGGGCGACTACGTCGCCGGCGGCGACCCGGCCGACGGGCTCGCGAGCCCGCTCTTCGCCGACCTCACCGGCCTCCCGCCGCTGCTGATCCAGGCCGGCTCCCACGAGATCCTGCTCGACGACGCGACCCGGCTCGCGGCCCACGCCGCGGCCGCCGACGTCGCCGTCACGCTCGAGGTGACGCCGGGCGTCCCGCACGTCTTCCAGGGCTTCGCCGGCACGCTCGACGAGGCCGACGAAGCCCTCGCGAGCGCCGGAAGGTTCATCCGGACGCACCTCGCCGCAGCTGTCGCCTGACGCCGCATCGATTCATACGCAATCGACGTACTTGACGACGGGGTCGGCTCGACCTCGTTTCACAAAACTGATACATCCTGAGATTCAGCCAGCCGTTAGGATGGTTTGATCATCAATCATCTTTTAACGGGAGTGATCGATTGGCATGGTGGCTCGTAATTGCAGGATCTGCCTCGTCGTGCTCGCCCTCGTCGCGCTCGCCGGCGTGGGCATCGCGTCGACCGCGGCGGCGGACAGCGTGCCGGCTCAGCTGACAGCCACGTCGCAGCCGACGGTGACCGCGACCGAGATCGCCGGCTACCAACGTGACTTCGCGGTCGACGCCGCGACGGCGACCGCGCACCTCGAGCTGCAGGCGCGCGGTCGTCCGATGGTCGACGCGGTGCGCACCGCCCAGGGCGACGACTACGCCGGGGTCTGGTTCGACAACCAGGAGGGCCGCTTCAAGGTGGGGATGGTGCCGGGCGCGGATCCCGCGCCCGTCCAGGCGATCCTCGCCGCCGACGATCTCACCGACGAGACCGACCTCGTCCCGGTCGACAACACCTGGAGCCAGCTGCAGGCCGCGGAGTCCGGCCTGCTGCGCTCGACCTCGGACCTGATGGCGCAGCGCAAGGCCCGCGTCGGGATCGACCCGACGACGAACTCGGTGCTGATCGAGGTCGCCGACGGCGTCAGCGACGCGACGGTCTCGGCGCTCACGCCCGGCGGGACGCGCGCGGCGGCGTCCTCGGATGACGTCAACGTCGAGGTGCGCCGCAAGCCAGCTGCCGCGCTCGCGGTCCAGACGACGGCGTGCTCGGCCCCGGACTGCGATCGGCCGCTGCGCGGTGGCGTCCGGATCCAGAACACCGTCGACGGCTGCTCGATGGGAGCGCTGACGACGCGCGGCGGCAGCTACTACATCATGACCGCCGGCCACTGCGTGAGAACCGGCGGGACCTGGACGGCGTTCACCTCCGCCGGCACGCCCGAGGACATCGGGTCGGCCGGGGGCTGGCTCTTCGACGGCACCTACGGCGACATCGGGGCGATCAACGTCTCGTCGTCGTCGTACTGGATCTATGCCGGCTGGGTGCCGGAGACCGCCGCCTGGAACGTCGACCTCGACCACGGAACGACCGGATCGGCATACAGCTATGTCGGTGAGTTCACGTGTCACTTCGGCCAGTCGACGTTGAATCCGCTGAGTGGCGCGGCATGCGGGACGACGACCGCCGTCAGCACGTACGGCAACTACGCCCCGAGCTCCTACGTCGGACCGTTGAGCGAGAACACCGCGTGCGTGCTCCCGGGCGACAGCGGCGGCACCGTCGAGGACGGCAACACCGTCGTGGGGATCGTCTCCGGCGGCTCCTTCGGGGGCACCGGGCCGTACTACTGCATCTCGGGCGGCGTGATGCTCTACGAGGAGGCGCCGTCGGGCGCCGCATGGCTCGGCGGTCTCACGATCGCCACCATCTTCTAGCCCGTCCGCTCGGACCCCGGCGAGTCCCGTCAGGAACGGCGGGACTCGCCGATGCCGTCGTCGCTCACGAGCGCACCGCCACGGAGAAGACCGACCACTGCCACGCGTGCACGCAGCCGCTCGCTCGGCGGGGGAGACGTCCCTCCTCGTCGGTGGTGACGGCCGTCGCGTCCCAGCAGGAGCTGCCGTCGCGGACGGGCACGTGGTAGTCGACCGCGCCGCTGCCCTCCGGGTTCTCGACCGAGCAGCGCCATGTGGCCGCCCCATCAGCCTGCTTGCAGGGGAGCGGCGCCCCGCCGCCAGCCTCCCGGGATACGGCGACGTCGAGCGAGCGGGCGGTGACCCGGCCGTGCAGCACGAAGCGGCCCAGGAGCCCGTAGGCCACGACCACGAGCGCGGCGACCAGCACGACGACGGCGACGCCAGCGGCTGCGCGGTAGGCCCACACTCCGGCGAAGCCTAGCGCCGCCGCGCCAACGCCAACCGCTCAGGCCCCCGCCGAGCGCGAGCGGCAGCCCGGGGGCGCGTCGCGCGGCCCAGCTCGACCGCCTGCGGCCGTCTTCCGGCGCGCCGGAAGGCGTAGGCATGCCAGAAGCACTCATCGGCTCGCGCGGCCAGTTTCGATAGGGACAGTTGCGTCCCGATTAATACCTCACAAAGCTGATCGGAAAAAGGAGTATGCTACCCGCCGCTCCTAGAAAAAAGACGCCCCAGCGGGGCAAGAAGGAGTGGGGACGGGATGAGGAACAGTCGAAAGCTCGTGGCAGGCGTCGTTGCCGCAACGGTGTTCGCGGTGCCGGCCGCCAGCGCCAGCGCGACGACGCTGATCGGGTCCGGGTCGACCGCGGCGCAGCCGTTCTTCCTGGCGCTCTTCAAGGGCTACGCGAAGGTCAAGCCCGGGATCAAGTTCGTCTACACGGCGGACGGCGGCAACGCCGGCATCAAGGACGTCCAGCAGGGCAAGAGCCAGTTCGCCGGCCAGGCGCGCCTCCCGCTCCCGAGCGACGCCGGCACGACCTACATCAAGGCGTTCCTCGACGGGCTCTGCATCGTCGTGAACCCCGCCAACAAGATCTCGAACCTGTCGATCTCGCAGGTCCGCGACATCTATACGGGCACGACGACGAGCTGGAGCAACTACCCCAGCTCGGGCCTCAGCACGACGATCGACCCGTTCGGTCGTGACTCCAACGGCGGCACGTACAACTTCTTCAGCAGCTCGGTCCTCAACGGCGGCACCCCCGCCACGAGCGTCACCGCGCAGCTGTCGGACGGCCTCGTCGCGAACTCGGTCAAGAAGGACAAGAACGCGATCGGCTACAACGGCCTCGCGTACGTGCGTCCCGGCAGCGGGCTGAAGGGCATCAAGCTCAACAACATCGCCTGCTCGGCCGCGAACGTGAAGAGCGGCAAGTACCCGCTCACGCGCTACCTGTACATCGTCGTCCCGACGAAGAAGCCGAACAAGAACGTCGAGCAGTTCGCCGACTGGGTCCGCACCAGCCCGGCGGCTGCGGCGATCATCACGAAGGTCGGCGGCGTGCCGGCCTTCAACAAGACGAAGTAAGTGCTGGACGACGCATTCTCGTACGAGGAGCGGCCGCTGCGGTGGTCGGACCGGCGCGTCGGGCTGATGCTCGGCGCGCTGGTCTGCGTCGTCCTCGCACTCGTCGGCGCGATGCTCGTCGTCGTGCTGCTGCACGCCTGGCCGTCGTTCTCGCACAACGGCCTCGGCTGGTTCGGCGCCGGGGGCAACGTCGACCAGCAGATCCAGGCGATCTTCAACTCCGGTGAGGGGGCGCCCACTACATCTACGACTTCCACGCCTGGCCGCTGATCTGGAGCACCATCCTCGTCACCGGCGGGGCGGTCGTGATCGCGTTCGTGAGCGCGCTGTTCGTCGCCGTCTTCGCGGTCGAGTTCGCGCCCGACCGCGTCCGCGCCGTGCTCGGCCCCGTGATCCGGCTGCTCGCCAGCGTCCCGTCGGTGATCTACGGGCTGCTCGGCGTCCTCGTGCTGGTGCCGTTCATCAACGACCACCTGATCGGCGAGCACCGCAAGGCGTCGGTCGCCTTCACGATCTCGCTGACCGGCAACAGCCTGCTCGCCGCCACGCTCGTGCTGACGGTGATGATCGCTCCGCTGATGGTCGCGATCTTCTCCGACGGCCTGCGGGCGGTGCCGGGCGGCTGGCTCGAGGGCTCGCTCGCGCTCGGCGTCAACCGCTGGCGCACGTTCTGGAAGATCGCCGTGCGCACGGCCCGCCCGGCGCTCGTCACCGGCACCGTGCTGGCGACCGCCCGCGCGCTCGGCGAGGCGGTGATGCTCGCGATGGTCTCCGGCTCGGTCGGCTTCGCGCCCAACCCGGCCGACGGCCTGACCTTCTTCTTCGAGCCCTCACGGCCGCTCGCCGCGACGATCATCGCGAACTCGGAGGAGCTCAGCTCGCCGCCGATGCAGAGCACGCTCTACGCGATCGCCGCCGTGCTGCTCGTCTCCGCCGCGCTGCTGTCGCTCGCCGGCTTCGCCGCGAAGCAGCCGCTGCGCCGCTACGGAGTGCGCACGTGAGCGCGCAACCGCTCGGCCTGCGGCCTCGGGTTGCGTCGGAAGAACTCGCCCAGGGGGCTCGTTCTTCCAGGTCGGTGATCGCCCGATGAGCGCGCTCGCCGCACCGCCGCCCGCGCCGCCGTCCGCGCCCCTCCGCGACGCGGTCGAGTCGAGTGGCAGCTGGCGCATCACCGACCGCATCGGGCTCGCGATCTGCTGGTTCCTGGGCCTCCTCTTCTGCGCGATCGCCGCCTCGATCGTGATCTTCATGCTGATCGAGGGGATCAAGTACGTGCGGCCCTCGCTGCTCGTCACGCACCCCGCCGCGGGCTTCGGCGAAAGCGACAGCGGCGGCTTCCTCGACACCCTGATCGGGACGGTCGTGGTGGCGCTGATCGGCGTCGCGATCGCGCTCCCGCTCGGCGTCGCGACCGCCGTCTGGCTGAGTGAGTACGGGCGCCCGTACGCGCTCGCCCGCGTCGCCGAGCCGGCGATCGAGATGATCGCCGGGACGCCGTCGATCGTGCTCGCGCTGTTCGGCTCGCTGATCTTCTCCTCGCCCGCGCTCGGCTTCCTCAGCCGCACCTCCGGCGGCGTCGTCTTCGGCCGCTCGTTCTTCGCTGCCGGCGCGATGCTGTCGCTGATCGCGCTGCCGCTGATCGTCGGCTCCACGCGCGAGGGGCTGCAGTCGATCCCCGCCCACGTGCGCGAGGCCTCCTACGCGGTCGGCAAGACGAAGGCCGCGACGATCCGCCGCATCCTGCTGCCGACCGCCCGGCCCCAGGTCCTCACCGGGACGATGCTCGGGGTCGGCCGGATCATCGGCGACACCTCGATCATCGTGATCCTGTTGGGCGCGACGCTGACGCTCAACGGCGTCGGCGGCGTGCCGCTGCTGAGCGTGCTGCGCGGGACCGGCTCTACGCTGACGAGCTACGTCTACCAGAACTCCCCCTCGGGAGAGGGCAACCAGCCGACGAAGGCCTATGCCGCCGCCTTCGTACTCTTGTTGATCGTGTTGGTGCTGAATGGAGCGGTCGAGGTCGTCACTCGGCGCGCGCGAAGGAGGACCGGATGGAGTTCGTGACCCCACCGCGCGTGCGGCGGCTCTCGCTCGACGACGAGGCGACGGTCGTCCTGGACGATGTGGCGATCGACCCCGCGCGGGAGGAGCCGGGCAGCGGCTTCGTCAGCGCGCCGCGCCGCAAGGTCGCGCAGGCGAGCGGGGCGATCGACCGCATGGCGGTCGAGCAGCTGACGATCGCCTACAGCGGCAGACCGGCCGTCAGAAGCGTCTCGCTGCCGATCCGCCAAGGCGAGGTGCTGGCCCTGATCGGGCCGTCCGGCTGCGGCAAGACGACCCTGCTGCGCTCCCTCAACCGCCTCACCGAGCTGAACCGCGCGACCTCGACGCAAGGGCGGGTGACGCTCGACGGCGTCGACATCGCGCGCCTGGAGCCGACCTCGCTGCGCCGGCGCGTGACGATGGTCTTCCAGCAGCCCAACCCCTTCCCGATGAGCGTCTTCGACAACGTCGCCTACGTCCTGCGCGAGCAGGGCAAGCGGCGGCCCAAGCGCAAGGTCGTCCAGCGCGCGGTCTACGACGCGCTCGGCCGCGCCGGCCTGCTCGACGAGGTGAGGGGCAACCTCGACCACCCGGCGCTGCGGCTCTCCGGCGGGCAGCAGCAGCGGCTCTGCATCGCGCGGGCGCTGGCGGCGCAGCCGGAGGTGCTGCTGCTGGACGAGCCCTGCTCGGCGCTCGACCCCCGCTCGACCGAGGTGATCGAGGAGCTGATCGTGAAGCTCCGCGAGGAGGTCGCGATCGTGATCGTCACCCACAACCTGCAGCAGGCCTACCGGATCGCCGACCACGTCGCGTTCATGTACCTCGGCGACCTGGTCGAGTACGGCAGCGGCAGCTCGCTCTTCCGCGCCCCGCGCGAGCAGCGGACGAAGGACTACGTCAGTGGCGCGTTCGGCTAGCCGCGTGGTGGTCCTGCTCCCACTCGTCTCCGCCGCCGCGCTGCTGAGCGCCGGCTGCGACTCGACGCAGCAGAAGAGCGCGCGCGCCCAGGTCCAGGCGACGCGGCTGCTGGCGAGCCGCAGAGCGGTCCTCGTCGCCCGCCGCGACCCGCAGGTGACGGTGCTGAGCGCCGTCGTCGTGCGCGGGCGCAGACGCGGCGGCGCGGTCGTCGTGCGGCTGCGCAACGCCGGCCCCGGCGCGGTCAACGACCTGCCGCTCTCGGTCGGCGTGCGGGACAAGCGCGGCGGCCGGCCGCAGCCGCTGAACGCGCGCCGGGGCCTGCCGTACTTCCAGACGCACGCGCCCGCGATCGCCCCCGGGGCGACCGTCACCTGGGTGTTCGTGACGCGGGCGAAGCTGCCCGCCGGCGCGCGCGCCACCGCGTCCGTCGGCGTCCCGTCCGGACCGCTGCCGACGCGCACGCCGTCGCGGACGCTGCCGGAGATCGTCGCGACCGGCTCCGCGCCGGCCGGCAACCGCGTGACCGCGACGGTCCGCAACGCCTCGGTGGTGCCGCAGTACGGCCTCGACGTCTACGCGACGGCGCGGCGCGGCGGGCACGTCGTCGCCGCCGGGCGTGCCGTGATCGAGCACCTCGGCACCGGCGCGCGCACGACGCTCCACGTCTCGCTGACCGGCGACGCGCGCGGCGCGACGGTCTCGGTCGACGCGCCACCTACCCTCTTC
>JAATFK010000711.1 GCA_015655225.1 Solirubrobacterales bacterium
ACGATGATGTACTCCTCGGCCGTCTTCGAGCACCCCGACGCGACGCGCCACGAGGCGTCGGTCGCGAAGCTCGAGCGGATCTGCGAGAAGCTCGCGCTCTCGTCCACCGACCACGTGCTGGAGATCGGGACCGGCTGGGGCGGCTTCGCGATCCACGCTGCCGCCAACCACGGCTGCCGCGTGACGACGACGACGATCTCGCGCGAGCAGCACGACCACGCGGTCGCGGCGGTGCGGGCGGCCGGGCTGGAGGACCGTGTCACGGTGCTGCTGGAGGACTACCGCGATCTGCGCGGGACGTACGACAAGCTCGTCTCGATCGAGATGATCGAGGCGGTCGGCTGGGAGCACCTCGACACCTACTTCGCGGTCTGCGCCGACCGGCTCAAGCCGGACGGGACGATGCTGCTGCAGGCGATCGTCACCTCCGACCGCGTCTTCCGCGTCGAGAAGGCGTCGACCGGCTTCATCAACGCCTACATCTTTCCGGGCGGGACGCTGCCGTCGATGGCGGCGATCGAGCGCTCGCTCGGGCGCCACACCGACCTGCGGACCGTGCACCTGGAGGACATCACGCCGCACTACGCGCGGACGCTGCGGCACTGGCGCGAGCGCTTCACGGCGGCGTGGGACGAGATCAGAGCGGTCGGCTACGACGAGCGCTTCCGCCGCATGTGGACGCTCTACCTCGCGTACTGCGAGGCGGGCTTCCTGGAGCGGCGGATCCAGGACGTGCAGCTGCAGCTGGCGAAGCCCGGCTTCCTCGCCGAGCCGCTGCACCCGCTGCCGGTCGCGCACGCCGACCTCGGCGAGCGCAGGCTGAAGCTGGCGGAGTAGCCCGCGCCTCAGGTGCGGGGCGTGCGACTGAAGGCGCGGCCGCTGATCAGGTCGAGCAGCTGCGCGGGCCCGCGCGAGGCGAGCTTGGCGATCGCCGTCTTGCCGCCGGGGCCGAGGACGCGGGCGTCGGACTCGATCGCGGCGACGGTCTTGCTCGCCCACTCGGCGGCGGGGATCCGCTCCCAGCCAGAGGTGTCGAGGTGGCGGGCGTACAGCTCGGTGGTGGCGTCGAGCATGTCGCTCTCGACGCCGGGGGTGACGAGCTGCAGGGTCGAGACGCCGATGCCCTTCAGCTCGCGCTGGAGCGACTCGGTGAAGGCGACGATGCCGGCCTTCGAGGCCGCGTAGGTGCTGGCGGAGGGGAAGTAGGCGTAGCCGCTGATCGAGGCGTTGACGACGAGCTTGCCGCGGCCGCGGGCGAGCATGCCGGGCAGGACCCGCTGGGTCAGCTGGATCGCGCCGGTCAGGTTGACCTGGACCATCGCGTAGACGTCCGCGATCGCCTGCTCTTCGAGCAGACCGCCGGTCATCTGGCCGGCGTTGTTGACGAGGACGTCGATCGTGCCGAGCTGCGCGCCGAGGTCGTCGCACGACGCGTCGATCGCCTCGCGCGAGGAGAGGTCGATCCGCACCGGCCGCACCTCCACGGCGCCGCCAGAGGGCGGCCTCAGCTCGGGCCAGGCGGAGGGATCGCGAACGCCGGCGAGCAGCAGCTTCAGCGGCCGTGTCGCCAGCGCCTCCGCGATCGCGCGCCCGATCCCCCGATTGGCGCCCGTGACAAGGCAGGTGGTGCCGGTGAGGTCCATACGCGAAGTACGGCGCTCAGGGCCGAGCGGATCGCTCGGACGCCGGGCCGGGCGCCGGACTTCCTACGGCCAGGGCTCCGGGTCGAGCCGTGGAACGGGCGCCGGAAGGACGCGCACGTTCTCGTGCTCGTCCACGATCGCCACGGCGTAGCCGGTGTCGTGGCTCAGCCGGATCTCCTGCGCGGTCGCGAGGTCGGCCGGGATGAACGAGGTGAAGTCCGGAAAGCGACCTTCTTCGCCCGTGAGGACGCGGGCGATCTCGGCATCCATCACGCGGCTGGTCGCGCGCCTGGCCGGTGTTCGAATTGTTCGTGTCATGCTCGCCATTGCTCGATCATCCCCTCGTAGCCGTCGCTGATCAACCCGATCGCAATGGGAAGTGCCTCGCTCGGCGTTCCCATGTGGAATTGCGTCGCCGGTCCTTTCACACCGTCACGCGAGTAGTGGTGGAGGTCGTTGCTGTCGTCGTGCGAGCAGTCGAACACGAGGACCGGGCGTGGACGCCCACGGTCCTGCGCGATCAGGAGGACCGCGTAGCGGACGACGACGCGCTCGGTCTCCCAGCGAACGCGGACGCGCACGCCGACGTCCAGCGTCGTGGTGTACCCCTGTCGGCGCCGAATTGGCATGCCCTCGACGCTACGGATCGCGGGCGCGCGGGTGGGGCGCGGAATGCCAATTAAGTGCGGTGGATCAGCGGAGGTGGCTGACGTCGTTCCAGAGCCGGATCGCCGGCTCGCCGTGCTCGGAGCCGACGATCGAGAGCGACGCCGTGTCGAGCGCGAGGTGCCGGCCGAGCGTCGGGTCCTCGCGCAGCGCCCGCGCGGCCAGCACCCGTGACATGTGGCCGTGGCCGACGAGCAGGACCGGACCCTCGGCGTCGCGCACCCGGGCCAGCACGCGGTCGGCGCGCACGGCCGCGTCGGCGACCGTCTCACCGCCGGGGCAGCCGTCGCGCCACAGGTCCCAGCCGGGCCGCGCCCGCATGATCTCGCTCGTCGTCCGGCCCTCGTACTCGCCGTAGTCGACCTCCGCGAGGTCGCGCTCGGGCTCTCCCTGCTCCCCGAAGCCGGCCAGCTCGGCGGTCCGCAGCGCGCGGATGAACGGGCTCACCAGCACGACCGCGAACTGCATCCCCCGCAGCCGCGCCCCGAGCGCCGTCGCCTGCGCCTCGCCGCGCGTCGTCAGCGGCAGGTCGGTGCGGCCCGTGTGCTTGCGCGAGATCGTCCACTCGGTCTCGCCGTGGCGGGCGATCCACAGTTCGCTCGGCTCGGCCATCGTTGGCGCACCCTACCCGTCCGGGCGTTTCAGGAACGGCCACCACGCGGGTACGGTCCACCACATGCCGAAGCAGAGCACCGATCGTCTGCGCTCCTACCGCGACAGACGCGACTTCGACGCCACGAGCGAGCCGCCGCCGGGCGAGCCCGCGCCGGACGCCCCCGACACCCCCCGCTTCGTCATCCAGCAGCACAGCGCCACGCGCCTCCACTGGGACCTGCGGCTGGAGCGCGACGGCGCCCTCGCCTCCTGGGCGTTGCCGCGCGGGGTTCCGCTCGATCCGGGGGACAACCGGATGGCGGTGCACACCGAGGACCATCCGCTCGCCTACCTCGACTTCCACGGCGAGATTCCTCGCGGCAGCTACGGCGCCGGCACGATGGAGGTCTGGGACCACGGCACCTACGAGACCCACGAGTGGACCGCGAAGAAGGTCGAGGTGACGCTTCATGGCGAGCGCGTCAGCGGCCGTTACGGGCTCTTCCCGCTCAGAGCGCGGACCGAGGGCGAGTCCGACCAGTGGATGATCCACCGGATCGACCCGCCGCAGGACCCCGACCGCGTCCCGCTGCCCGCCCAGCTCGTCCCGATGCTCGCCAGAGCCGGCGAGCTGCCGCCCGCGCGCGAGGACGCGGAGTGGTCCTACGAGGTCAAGTGGGACGGCGTCCGCGCCCTGCTGTGGAGCGACCACGGCCAGATCCAGATCGAGAGCCGCACCCAGCGCGACATCACCGCCCGCTACCCCGAGGTGCGCGCGATCGGTCACGCGCTCGGCGCCCACGAGCTGCTGCTCGACGGTGAGCTGGTCGCGTTCGGCGAGCAGGGCCGTCCCAGCTTCGAGCGCCTCCAGGGCCGCATGAACGTCTCCGGCGACGCCGCGATCCGCCGCGCCGCCCGCAGCCAGGCGGTCACCTACGTCGCCTTCGACCTGCTCCACCTCGACGGTCGCTCGCTGCTGGAGCTGCCCTACGAGCGCCGCCGCGCGCTGCTCGACGAGCTGGCGCTCGAAGGCGACGCCTGGCGCACCCCGTCCGCCCACCGGGGCGACGGCGCCGCCATGCTGGCGGCGACCCGCGCCCAGGGGCTGGAGGGAATCGTCGCCAAGCGGCTCGACAGCCCCTACGAGCCGGGCCGCCGCAGCGGCGCCTGGCGCAAGCTCCGCAACCGCCACCGCCAGGAGCTGGTGATCGGCGGCTGGACCCCCGGCGAGGGCCGGCGCGGCAAGCACCTCGGCGCTCTCCAGCTCGGGATCCCGGAGACGGACGGCGGCCCGCTGCGCTACGCCGGCGGCGTCGGCAGCGGCTTCAGCGAGGCGGTCCTCGAGGACCTCGTCAGCCGACTCGCGCCGCTCGCGAGCGACGACTCGCCGTTCGCGCCGGCCGTCGGCCGCGACGCGCCGGCGCCGCCGCGCGAGACGCGCTTCGTGCAGCCACGGCTCGTCGCCGAGGTCGAGTTCAGCGAGTGGACGCGCGAGGGGATCCTCCGCCAGGGCGTCTTCAAGGGGTTGCGCGACGACGTCGATCCCGCCCAGGTCGTGCGCGAGCCGCAGACGGAGGAGACCGCCGACACGATCGCACCCGCGCTGAGCGTGACCGGCCCGACCGCCGACGGCCAGGGCCTCCAGGCCGAGGTCGACGGACGCCGGCTGAAGCTCACCAACCACGACAAGGTCCTCTATCCCGAGACCGGCTTCACGAAGGGCGACCTGATCGCGTACTACGTCGCGATCGCGCCGACCCTGCTGCCGCACCTGCGCGATCGGCCGGTCACGCTGCGGCGCTGGCCGGGCGGCGTCGAGGGGCAGTCCTTCTTCGAGAAGAACTGTCCCGGCCACCGTCCCGACTGGATCGAGACCGCCTCCGTCTACAGCAGCAGCGACCGCGGCCGGATCGACTACTGCCTCGCGCAGGACGCGGCCACGCTCGCCTGGTTCGCGAACCTCGCGGCGATCGAGCTGCATCCGTCGCTCGCCCTCGCGCGGGCGCTGGAGCACCCGACGGCCGTCGTCTTCGACCTCGATCCTGGCCCGCCCGCCGGGCTGCCTGAGTGCGCCGAGGTGGCGCTGCTGCTGGAGGGGCTGTTCGACCGGCTCGGCCTGCGCAGCGTCGTCAAGACCTCGGGCTCGAAGGGACTGCAGGTCTACGTCCCACTCGGCTCCGGCGCGACCACCTACGAGCGCACGAAGCCGTTCGCCCGCCAGATCGCCGAGCTGCTGGAGCGGCGGCTGCCGGACCTCGTCGTCTCGCGCCAGACGAAGCGCCTGCGCGCCGGCAAGGTGCTCGTCGACTGGAGCCAGAACGACGAGCACAAGACGACCGTCGGCGTCTACTCGGTGCGCGCCCGGCCGCGGCCGACCGTCTCGACCCCGCTCAGCTGGGAGGAGCTGCGCAGCGCGCACGAGGCCGGCGCGGCGGGCGACCTCGTCTTCGACACCGCCGCCGTGCTGGCGCGCGTCGCCGAGCTCGGGGACCTCTTCGCGCCGCTGCTCGGCACCGCCCAGGAGCTGCCGGAGCTGTGAGGAGCCCGTCCGATGCGCCCGCCGTCTAGGATGCCGCCACGTGGATCCCGTCAAGCTCCGTAACCGTCTGCTCGTTGCCACCGGAATGTGGCGCGAGACCACCGGCGAGGCCCTGCCGAGACTGCCGCCCGGCGACCCCGAGCAGCAGGTCGAGGCCTTCGAGCTGCTGCTCGTCGACCGCCTCTGGCAGAACGCGACGCCCGAGAACGCCCGCGAGGTCGCCGACCGCACCTGGGATCTCGTCCATGACCGGCCGGACGGCGATGCCGTCAGACGGCGGGTCGTCGAGTGCCACGAGGCGCTCGCCCGCATGTCCCGCCTCGGCGACTGACCGGTCCTCCCGGGAGCGGGAGCTTTCGTCAGCTTTCGCCAACGTTCGTCCAGTCGAGGTGTGCGCCGAGCGCACACAGTTGACGATGGAGGGGATGACGAGCGCGCCGTCCGACCTCCACGAGCTGTCCGCCGTGCTGCGCCCGGCCGACCCCTTCGGCCGCTTTGCCGCGATCGCGGCCGCCGCCCTCGGCGCACCGGTCGCGCTGATAGCGCTGCGCGAGGGCGGCCGGCTCGTGCTCGGTGGCGCGGTCGGCCTGCCGCCCCACCTCGACCTGCGGCGCGGCGACGCGCTCGACGATCCCCTCATCCGCGCGGCCTGCTCCGGTCCGCCGGAGCTGGCGGTCGCCGACGTCCGGGCCGACCCGCGCCTGCGCGGCGGCGCGTTCGTCGGGGCGACCGGGGCGGTCGCCTGCCTCGCGGTCTCGCTGCCCGGTCGCGGCGACGCGCTCGGGGCGCTCTGCGTCCTCGACGTCCGTCCACGCGCCTGGACTGCCGCCGAGCGCACCCTGCTGACCCAGCTGGCGGCGGCCGCCGGCCACGAGCGCGAGCGCGCCGACGAGCTGCTGGCGCAGGCGGCGCTGCGGCACGTCGCGACGGCGGTCGCGCACGGCGCCGAGCCGGAGGCCGTCTGCGCGCTCGTCGCGGAGGCCGCCGCGCGCGCGGTCGGGGTCGAGGCGGGCCTGGTGATCCGCTACGAGGACGCCCGCAGCGCCAGCGTGCTCGGCACGTGGGCGGCGGAGGGGGTCGACGCGCTGCCGGAGGGGATGCTCGCGATGCGCGGCGAGGGGATCGCCCTGCGCATGCTCAGCGGCCAGGCGGTGCGCGCCGACGGCGGGCCCGGCCGCACGCCGTTCCGCCACCGCGTCGGCGCTCCCGTGATGCGCGGCGCCGAGGTCTGGGGCTTCGTCAGCGTGTGCTCGAACGCGGCCGCCCCGCCGACGGCCGCCGAGCAGCGACTGGCGCCGTTCGCGGAGCTGGTCGGGGCGGCGATCGGCAACGCCGAGACGCGCGCGCGGCTCGCCGCGCAGGCGACGACCGACGCGCTCACCGGGCTCGCGAACCAGCGCGCCTTCCACCAGCGGCTGACGGCCGAGGCCGAGCGCGCCCGCCGTCACGGCCGCAACCTCGCGCTCGTGCTGTTCGACGTCGACGGCTTCAAGCTCGTCAACGACACCTTCGGCCACCCCGTCGGCGACGACGTCCTGCGCGAGGTGACCGCGCGGATCGCCGGCGTCGTCCGCGCCGGCGAGCTGATCGCCCGGATCGGCGGCGACGAGCTTGCGCTGCTGCTGCCGGAGACCGACGCGGCCGAGGCGCACGAGGTTGCCGAGCGGCTGCGCGTCCTGATCGAGGAGGCGTCGATCGGGCCCCGCGCCGCGGTCACGCTGTCGGCCGGCGTGACCGACCTGACCGCCGCCGGCGGCGACCGCGACGCGCTGATGCGCGCCGCCGACGACGCGCTCTACTGGGCCAAGGCGCAGGGCCGCAACGTCGTCGCCCGCTACGACCCGGAGCTGGCCGAGCAGTTCGGCGAGCGCGAACGGGCCGAGCAGGTCGGACGCGGGCAGGTGCTGCTCGGGATCGGCGCGCTCGCCCGCGCGGTCGACGCGAAGGACCCGGAGGGCGCGCGCCACTCCGAGCGCGTCGCCGAGCTGTCGGTCCGGCTCGCCCGCGCGGCCGGCTGGCCGGCGCGCCGC
>JAATFK010000063.1 GCA_015655225.1 Solirubrobacterales bacterium
ATCAAGGCCGACGCGCGCCTGCGGCAGATCCCGGTGGTCGTGCTGACGACCTCGAAGGACGAGGAGGACGTGTTCCGCACCTATGACCTCGGCGTCAGCGGCTTCGTGACCAAGCCGGTCACGTTCGCGGGCCTGGTCGAGGTGATGCGCCACTGGACGCGGTACTGGTTCGAGGTGGTCGAGCTCCCGCTCGGAGGACCGGGTGACCTCACGGCGAACTGAGCCGCTCCGGGTCCTGCTGGTCGAGGACGACGAGGACGACTACGTCGTCACGCGCGACCTGCTGCGCGACCAGTCGCGAGCGCGCGTCGAGCTGGACTGGTGCGCCGACTACGCGAGCGCGCTCGCGACGATCCGCCAGCAGCGCCACGACGTCTACCTGGTCGACTTCCGGCTCGGCGCCCGCACCGGCCTCGACCTGATCCGCGAGGCGTTCGCAGCGCGGCCGAGAGCGCCGGTGCTGGTCCTGACCGGGCAGAGCGACTACGAGATCGACCTGGAGGCGTCCGAGCTGGGCGTGACCGACTACCTCGTCAAGCAGCAGCTGGACGCCTCGACGCTCGAGCGCTCGATCCGCTACGCGGTCGGGCAGCAGCGAGCGGTCGCGGAGCTGCGCCGCAGCGAGGAGCGCTACGAGCTGGCGGTCCGCGCCGCCAACGACGGCCTCTGGGACTGGGACCTCGTGCGCGACCGGATCTACCTCTCCCCCCGCTGGCACTCGCTGCTCGGGCACCCGGAGCGCTCCGGCGAGGAGTCGCCGGTCGCGTGGTTCGAGCTGGTCCACGACGAGGACCGCACGCAGGTGCGGGACGCGATCGCCGCGCACCTCGCGGGCGAGACGCAGCTGCTGGAGGTCGAGCACCGCATGCGCCACGCCGACGGCACCTGGCGCTGGACGCTCAGCCGGGGCCTCGCGATCCGCGACGAGGACGGCCGCGCGACGCGGATGGCGGGCTCGCTCTCGGACGTCACCGAGCGGCGCTCGGCCGAGCGCCGCCTGCAGCACGACGCGCTCCACGACGCGCTCACCGGCCTCCCCAACCGCGCGCTCTTCATGGATCGCCTCGACCACGCGCTGCGGCGGGGCGCGCGCGACGGGCGGCCGACCTGCGCGGTGCTGTTCCTCGACGTCGATCGCTTCAAGCTCGTCAACGACGGGCTCGGCCACATGGCCGGCGACGAGCTGCTGCGCCTGCTGTCGGCCCGCGTCGAGAGCGCGGTGCGGCCGGGCGACACCGTCGCGCGCCTCGGCGGCGACGAGTTCGCGATCCTGCTCGACGAGATCGAGGACGACGAGCAGCCGCTGCTGGTGGCCGAGCGGATTCAGCGCTGCATCGGGCAGGAGCTGGTGCTCGACGGCCGCACGCTGCGGGTGACCGCGAGCATCGGCGTCGCGCTCGCCGGCGACGCGACGGCGGCGGCGGAGCTGCTGCGCAACGCCGACATCGCGATGTACGACGGCAAGCGGCGGGGCGGCGGCCTCAGCGAGACGTTCGACGAGAGCATGCGCCGCCGGCGCGTCGACCGCCTTGCCCGCGAGCACGAGGTGCGGCGCGCGGTCGAGGACCGGCTGCTCCAGGTCCACTACCAGCCGATCGTGGAGCTGGCGAGCGGCCGCATCCGCGCGCTCGAGGCGCTCGCGCGGTGGCCGGAGGACTGGTCGCCGGTCTCGCCGGCGGAGTTCGTGCCGGTCGCCGAGGAGACGGGGATGATCGGAGCGCTCGGGCTGCACGTGCTGCGGTCCGCGCTCGACGCGCTGGTCGAGCTGCGACGCGCGCACCGGCTCGCGGAGGACGTCTCGGTCAGCGTGAACGTCTCGGGACGCCAGCTCGTGGACCCGCGCCTGCCGGACCAGATCTCGGCCGCGCTGAGCACCGCCGGCCTCCCGCCGCAGGCGCTCACGCTGGAGATCACCGAGAGCATGCTGGTGCAGGAGTCGGTCCAGCTGCACGACCTCGTCTCGCGGGTCTGCGCCTCCGGCGTCGGGCTGCACCTGGACGACTTCGGGACGGGCTACTCGTCGCTCGCGGCGCTGCAGCAGTTCCCCGTCAACGCGCTCAAGATCGACCGCAGCTTCATCAACTCCGACGCGCCCACCAGCGACGTGATCGTCCGCTCCACGATCACGCTCGCGCACAACCTCGGCATGCGGGTGATCGCCGAGGGGATCGAGACCGACCAGCAGCTCGCGCACCTCACCGAGCTGGGCTGCGACTACGGCCAGGGCTACCTCTTCTCCCGGCCGGTCAGCGTCGAGGCGAGTCAGGCGCTGCTCGACGGCTGGACGGCGGACGTCTCGGCCACGCGCTGAGCGCCGAGCACGGTCCCGGCGATCGTCG
Source organism: Solirubrobacterales bacterium (assembly GCA_015655225.1). Lineage (GTDB taxonomy): Bacteria > Actinomycetota > Thermoleophilia > Solirubrobacterales > Solirubrobacteraceae > Conexibacter. The sequence goes on from JAATFK010000063.1 coordinate 2,340, forward strand.
CGACGAAGCGCGCGTCGACCGGCTCGCGGGAGAACCAGCGGCGGTAGAAGAGCGGCCCGAGCAGCGCGGCGACGATCGCCGACTGGTCGGCCTCCGGCGTCAGCTCGCCGCGCTCGACGGCGCGCTCGAGGACGGCCCGCAGCGGAGCGGCGTGACCGTGCTGGATCCGGCTGTGGATCTCGGCGAACTCCGGGTCGCGCTCGGCGACGTCCATGATCGACGGCAGGACCGACGACCAGCGGGCGGTGCCGAGCAGGCCGGCGATGTTCGAGAGGATCGCCGTGACGTCGCCGACGAGGGAGCCGGTGTCGGGGACCTCCTGCTCGTCGCTGATGCGGGAGCAGGCGTCGATCACGAGCGCCTCGCGGGTCGGCCAGTGGCGGTAGATCGTGGTCTTCGCGACGCCGGAGCGGCGCGCGACCTCGTCCACGCTGAAGCCGCCGACGCCGCTCTCGCCGAGCAGCTCGAAGGTCGTGCGCAGCACCCGGTCGCGCGATCTCACGACGCGCGCATCGACCGGGCCGGGCTTTTCGGGGGTTCGTCTCGCCATGGCTTCATCCTAGCCGCTCCTCGCTACGCTACCGTTGCGTAGCGTTACTCACCCGGACCTCAACCGGAAGGACCGTCCTATGGACCTCGTCTCGATCCGCATCATCACCGACGACGTGGAGCGTCTCGTGCGCTTCTACGAATCGGTCACCGGCGTCGCGGCCGTGCGCTACACGCCCGCGTTCGCCGAGCTCGCGCTGGGGTCGTGCACGCTGGCGATCGGCCACACCGACACGACGCGGCTGTTCGGCTCGGACTCCGCGCGCCCCGCCGACAACCACAGTGCGATCGTCGAGTTCCGCGTCGAGGACGTCGACCGCGAGCACGCGCGGCTCCAGCCGCTGGTCGACGCCTGGGTCCAGGAGCCGACCACGATGCCGTGGGGCAACCGCTCGATCCTCTTCCGCGACCCCGACGGCACCCTCGTCAACCTCTTCACGCCCGTCACCCCGGAGGCGATCGCGAGATTCAGCTGACCGGCGGATCGCGTCAGCCATAGTGGGTGGACGTGCCGCGCGGACGCGCGGCGCATCGTCCAGTGAACCGGAAGGAACCCATGGAGATCGGAATCATCGGGGCGGGCCAGATCGGCGGCTCGCTCACGCGTCTGCTGACGCAGCTCGGCCACACCGTGCGGGTGGCGAACTCGCGTGACCCGGAGACGCTCGCCGAGCTGGCCGCCGAGACCGGCGCGAGAGCCGTCTGGGCGGGAGACGCCGCCGCGGGCGCCGACCTCGTGATCGTCAGCATCCCGCAGAGAAACGTCCCCGCGCTGGCGGACGGCATCGTGGCCGCGCGCAAGCCCGGCGCGCCCGTGATCGAGACGAACAACTACTACCCCCGCGAGCGCGACGGCGCGATCCCCGAGATCGAGGCGGGCACGCCGGAGAGCGTCTGGGTCTCCGAGCAGATCGGCGCGCCGGTGTTCAAGGTCTTCAACGGGATCTTCTGGAGACACCTCCTCGCGGGCGGCCTGCCGAAGGGCGACCCGAGACGGATCGCGCTGCCGGTCGCCGGCGACGACGCCGCCAACAAGGAGGTCGTCTTCGCCCTCGTCGACGAGCTGGGCTTCGACCCGGTCGACGGCGGCACGCTGGCGGAGTCGTGGCGCCAGCAGCCCGGCACCCCGGTCTACGGCAGAGACTTCGACGCCGCCGGCGTCGCCCGAGCGCTCGTGGAGGCCACGCCCGAGCGGCCCGAGGCGTTCCGGGCCGCCTAGCGCGCCGCGGCGCCGCGGGCGCGGCGTCGCTCAGGCGAGCGGCTCGTGGTTCGCCCAGACGACCCGGTAGGGGAAGCGGGCCTGCCAGCGCCCGATCAGCTCCTCCGCTCCCGGCGCGGCGAACGCCGCGTCGAGGGCGGCGCGGTCGGCCACGCCGACCTGCACGATCGCGCTCGCGACGAACTCGGGAGCCATCTCGTCGCCGGCCACGCGGATGTGGCGGCGGGCCGCGAACGTCTGGACCTGGCCTGAGCCCTTCATCAGCGCTTCGATGTCCTGCAGGTATCGATCGAGCTCGTCGTCCGGGATCGTGGGATTGAACGAGACGATCATCGTGTGGTTGATCATGAGGACATCGAAGCGCCGCTCGGCCGCGAAGTCCAAGACCGAGTGGGCCCGCGGCGATAACCTGAGGGAATGGCCGACCTGGAGACGCGCGAGCTGGAGTATTTCGTCGCGGTCGCGGAGGAGCTGCACTTCGGCCGCGCCGCGACGCGCCTCTCGATCGCGCAGCCGGCGCTCTCGAAGGCGATCCAGCGCGTCGAGACGCGACTCGGCGTCCCGCTGCTGACGCGCTCGAGCCGGCACGTCGCGCTCACGCCGGCGGGAGAGGCGCTGCTGCATCACGGCCGTCACGCGCTGAACGCGGTCAGCGCGGCGGCCGAGGGGGCGCGCCGGGCCGGCGACGCCGATGGCGCGGAACAGCTGCGGCTCGTGATCAAGCCGGGCGGCGACGCCAACCTGCTCTCCGGGATCCTCGCCGCCTACGCCGGCCAGCCCGACGCGCGACGGGTCGACGTCGTGTTCGGCGGCGCCACCGACCGCGCCGACCACCTGCGCGACGGCCGTGCCGACGTGGCGCTGCTCTACGCGCCGTTCGACGACCTCGCCGGACTGGCGTCCGAGACGTTGCTGGTCGAGGGGCGCGTCGCGGTCCTGCCGCGCGATCACCGGTTGGCGGCGCGGACCGAGCTGCGGCTGGCCGACCTGGAGGGCGATACGCTGCCGCGCTGGAAGGGCGTGCGCTGGACCGGCGTGCCCGACGACGGCAGCGGCCCGGAGATCGCGGACGCGGCGCAGATGGTCCAGCTGATCCTGCTCGGGCGGATCGTCGCGGTGCTCCCACGCTCGCTGGTCGAGCCGGTGCACGCGGGACTCGTGTGCGTCCCGGTGATCGACGCGCCCACGAGCCGGCTGGTCGTCGCATGGCCGGAGCGCGACCGCCGCTCGCTCGTGGCGTCGTTCGTGGCGGCGGCGGTGGGGGCGTGTGCGGCCGCCCCCGCGGCGGCCCCCACACCCGCCTAACCCCGGAACCCGTCGTCGCCCCATCACACCACGCGATCGTCCGTCCACGCCGCTTCCCCGCGTCAGGCGCGCGGCTCGTCGACCAGCGGCCGCCGCACCACGAGCCGCCAGTCAGGCGCAAGCATCCGCGATCTCGGGACGGTTCGCCCGCGCGTCCGCGGCACGCAGGCGTCGGGCAGCGCGACGCGCCGCCGGCCGGCGAGCAGCCCGGCGGTGCGCTGATGGTCGGCGCGCGCCTCGACGACGGGCAGCGCGGGCGGCGGCTGAAGCTCCCGCAGCGTGATCGCGCGCTCGCGCCGGCGCCCCGGCGCGGGGGTCGGCCAGCTGATCGCGACGTGCACGGGAGCGCGTCCCGCGGCGGGGTCGCCGTCGAGCCCGGCAAGGCTCGGCAGCTTGCGGCTGACGTCGTCGGCCCACGGCGCCCTGCCGCTGTCGCGCAGCCGCTGGGCCTCGCCCCCCTCTCTCCAGAGGCCCGCGACGATCCACATCGCGACGAGCACCGCGGGTATGCCGATCACGAGCTTGCGGTACTGCGGGTTGCTCAGGAACTCGAACGCGAAGCCGACATACGGGATGTTGAAGACGACTCTGTCCTGCGTCGCCTGGGGCAGGAAGAATCTCCAGTTGTCGGGCAGTCTGTTGAAGTCGCCTCTCGTCTGGAAGGCGCGTCTGCCGTCGGCCGTCGTGGTGATCCGGTAGATCCGGTGCGTGACGAGCTTGTGGTTCGGCGACGCGCCGGGCGGCGGGCCGTAGGTGATCGGGTCGCCGACTCTCAGCGACGAGGTCGGCACCGGGCGGTCGTAGACGATCGAGCCGGCGTTGTAGGTCCCGGTCATCGAGCCGGTCTGGATCACGTAGCGGTGGAAGCCGAGCGCCGCCGGCACGAGCATCAGCCCGGCGAGGCAGAAGAGCAGCACCATCCCCACGTTCATCCCGATCCGCGCGAGCATCTCCCTACCCCAGCGCCGTCCACGTGAAGTCGACCGTGCTTCTGGCGTTCTCGTAAGCGTTCTCGGCGCCGCTGCCGGCGTCGGGCATGCTGACGGTGAACGAGATGCGGTGCTTGGCGCCGGCCGTCCAGGGGCCGAGGCTGGCCGTTCTGAGCGCGCCGAGCTTGCCGCTGTAGTCGATCACGGCCGCAGGGCAGGAGGACGTGCACGCGGGATCGCCGAGATCCTGGACGAGCAGGTCCAGCTCCCCCGAGAGCGCGGGGCTCGCGGGCGCGTCTACGAGGCCCGAGGCGGCGAGCTGGAAGGTCGCGCTGAGGTCGCCGGTGTTGACGATGTCGACCGTGTCGGTGTGCGAGTGGCCCGGGGCGAGCGCGGTCGTCGTGAGCGCCGCCGAGCCGGTCGCCGTCGTGGTGAACGTGACGACGCCCGTTCTGATCGCGTTGCCGGTGTTCGCGGACGTGGCGTTGAAGTTCGCACCGCTGGTGGCTGCCAGCGCCGTCGCGATCAGGACCGCCGCGAGGCTGAAGACGAACCGTCGGACCGTGCGTTGCGGGAGTCCGGCGACGAAGGACGGCGTGCTCACGCCCGGACCGGCTCGACGTGGTCGGCGCCGTGCTCGGCGTCGACCACGGGCTGCTCGAACCAGTCGCGCAGTGCCTCGACCTTGAGCGGACGGCTGAAGTAGTAGCCCTGCGCGTAGTCGCAGCCCATCTCAGCGAGCCGCCGCAGCGTCAGCTCGTCCTCGACGCCCTCGGCGACGACGCCGAGGTCGAGGTCGTGCGCGAGCCCGATCGTGGAGCGCACGATCGACTCGTCGGCGGCGTGCTGCGTCAGACTCGCGACGAACGAGCGGTCGATCTTGATCTCGCGGATCGGCATCTCGCGCAGGACCGCGAGCGAGGAGTAGCCGGTGCCGAAGTCATCGATCGAGAGGCGGGCGCCCATGTCCGACAGCGCTCGCAGGACAGCCGCCGCTCTCTCGGGATCCGCCTGGATCGCGGCCTCGGTCAGCTCGAAGCCGAGCGCGCGGGCCGGGAGGTTCCACTTCGCGAGCAGGCGCTCGACCTCTCTCGGCAGCTGGTCGTCGAGCACGTTGGCCGTCCCGAGGTTGACGTCGACACCGGCGCTCATCCCGCGCGAGCGCCAGCCGGCGCAGTCGCGCAGCGCCAGCTCGATCAGGTGCACGGTGAGCGGGCTGATCAGGTCGCTGGTCGCGGCCTGCGGCATGAACCGGTCAGGCGTGAGGAGGCCGTCCTTCGGATGGCGCCAGCGCACGAGCGACTCGACCGAGGGAACCTCCCCCGAGCGCAGGTCCACGCGCGGCTGGTAGTGCATCTCCAGCTGCTTGTCCTTGATCGCCTGCTTCAGCTCCCGCAGGATCGCGCGGCGCTTGGGGTCGTCGCGCTCGCGCAGCGCGCGCGAGGCGGCGAGCAGCCGCGGCCCGACGCCGGCCAGGAACAACAGCGCCCCGCCGAGGAGGATCAAGTCGATGCGATGCGTGCGGCGGGCGATCTCGGCCGCCACGGGGCCGTACGGGACGTGCATCTCGAAGGCCGCCTGGGGCGTTCTCGTGTTCGTGCCGTAGAGCGGGACGACGACCTCGATCTGCTTGCCGACGGTCGTGTCGACGGGGCTCGTCGCGGCATGCGTCGTGGCGACGACGGTCTGCCCCGCGAGCGCGTTCACGACGCCTGCCGGCTTCAGGTAGGTCTGATCGATCTGGGAGTGGTCGGTCGCGTAGACGATGTGACCGTTGCGGTCCCAGACGGCGATCGACGCCATCGGGGTCAGCTGCTTGACGGCGGTCGTCGCCGCGTCGAGCGGTCTTAGCTGCGCTGCGTCGAGCCCGTGCAACTGGACGCGCAGCGCGGGGGCGAACGTCGCCTGTGCGAGGACCTGGGCGCTGTTCTGCGCGGCGGCGATTCTCTCGTCGCGGATGTCGCTGCTCGTGACGCGCGAGATCGCGTACGCGAGCGCGCCCACGCCGATCGCAAGCAGCAGAGCGAACGTGAGGAGGAAGCCGGGACGGATGGACAGGCGCGAGGTGATGGAGGCGTCATCGACACGACAGCCCCAAAAGTCCAGTCCTCTAGCCCGATATACGAGAGGCGTGCCGTCTGCGCGCCATCCTCCTCAAGCCCGCGTCCGGACCGTCGATGAATGTCGTGGCGCCGGCTGCAGATCGTGTCAAGGCCGGCAGGTTCAACGAGCACAGTTACTTCCCTCTTAACGAAGGATCCGCGTATGTCTCGCTTCAAGGCGCTGTGGTCAGCGTCCCCGAGGAAGATCATCCTCGCCCTGATCGTCGTCCTTGCCGCAGCGGGCGTCGCCGTCGGATCAGGCGCGAACTTCAACTCGGCCTCCGCCAACCCGTCGAACACCTTCAGCTCCGGGACGCTCTCGCAGAGCAACTCGAGATCGGGCGCAGCGATCCTCACCGCGTCGAACCTCAAGCCGGGCGGAAGCGCCACCGGCACCGTCGACATCGCCAACACCGGCTCGGTCACGGGCGCGTTCACGCTCACCAGAGCGACTCCGGTCGACAGTCCCGCGAGCCCGGCGCTCTCGGCCAGACTCACCGTGGTGATCACCGACCAGGGCGACCCCTCGTGCACCAGCAGTTGTCCCGCGGCATCCACCGTCTACAGCGGCACGCTCGCCGGCATGGGCGCGATCGCCCTTGGCAACTTCACCGCCGGACAGAGACATCGTTATCAGTTCGTCGTCACCTTCCCCGACAGCGGGACCGCCGGCGGCGACAACGCCTACCAGGGCGCCTCGACGACGCTCGACTACACCTTCACCTCCAACTCGTAGGAAGAGGACCCTCGCCGAAGCGATCGGGAGGCCCGTGACCATCACGGGCCTCCCGTCGTTCAGCGCAGACGCTTCCCCCACCATGTCCGACGCCTCCCGCCCCCTCGCCATCAAGCTCCTCGCCATCGCGGCCGTGCTGATCCTGAGCGCGATCGTGTGGTCGGGCGGGACGTGGTCGTCGTTCGACCGGACCGCATCGTCGCCGGGCAACTCCGTCGCCACCGGCACCGTCGCGCTCTCCGACAACGACGGCGGCAGCGCGCTGCTGTCGCTCACCGGCGCGACCAACGGCAGCACGGTGACCGCCTGCACGAGAGTCACCTACGGCGGGACGGTCCCCGCCGACGTGCGGCTGTACGGGACGGTCGGCGGGACCGGACTCGCGAGCTTCCTCACACTCACGATCACGCGCGGCACGATCGCCGGGACGCCCGCCGCGAAGTCGTGCACGAACTTCGTCGCCGACACGACGAACTACCTCTCCAGAGGCGCAGGCGTGATCTACAGCGGCACCCTCTCGGACTTCCCCACCTCGGCCTCGACCGCGCTGGTCGACCCGACGAGCGGCGTGGATCAGGAGTGGGTGGCGGGCAGCACCCACGCCTACAGACTGACCGCGACGATGAACAGCGCGAGCGGCGCGAGCAAGACCGCGACCGCCGACTTCACGTGGCTGGCGGCGAGCACATGAGCGCCGTCTCCCCCGCCCTGGGCCTCCCCCGCCGCCGGGCGCTCGGCTGGGCGAACCGCGGCGCGACGGTCGTCCTCGTCCTCGTGCTCGCGCTCCTGGCGCTCGGCGTCGGGCTGCGCACCGCGGGAATCAGCACGCTGGTCGACTACAGCGGCAGCATGGCGCCGGCGATCGGCGCGGGCGACCTCGTGCTCGATCGCGGGACCGTCGCCGCGCACCTCGTCCCCGACCAGATCGCGACGATCCCCGACCCGATCAGCGGCCGCCTGATCACCCACCGGGTCATCTCCGTCACGCGCGCCGGCGACGACGCCGTCACGGTCGTGACGCGCGGCGACGCCAACGACGCGTCCGAGCGCTGGTCGCTGCGGGACGAAGCGCCGGTCCGTCGCGTGATCGGCCACGTGCCGGGCGCCGGGCGCGTCGTGCTGTGGCTCTCCTCGCCGACGCTGCGGCTGGCGCTCGCGGTGCTCGGCGGCGGCCTGCTGCTCGCCGGGATCCTGCGGCGCGTCTGGAGCCGGGGATGATGCGGCGTCCGCCGCTGCTGATGGCCGCCGGCGCGTGTCTCCTCGCCCTCGCCTTCGCGGGACCCGCGCTGGAGCGGACCGCGTCCGACTTCACCGCCTCGTCGAGCAACACCGGCAACAGCTTCGCGGCCGCCGCGCCGGCCAACGCCGCGCCGGTCGTCTCCAGCGCGGTGATCGACAAGGCTGCCGGGGGCGTCGCAGGCTACGTGAAGCGCTCGGGGACGTTCTACGTCTATGCGAACGCGACCGACGACCATGCCGTCTCCTCCGTCAGAGCGACCGTCACGAAGGTGACCGGCTCCTCGACCGCTGTCGTGCTGAGCCCGGGGACGTTCACGGCGGCGGGCGTCAGCTACGGCTACCGCAGCGCGCTGCTGACCGCCAGCAGCTCCGTCAGCGGGACGCCGTCGTTCACGGTGACGGCGACCGACGCCTCGGCGCTGACCGACACGTTCACCGGGTCGGTGGTCGCGGACTCGACGGCGCCGACCGCCAGCGCGGTCTCGACGGCGAACCACTCGGGCGGGATCGCGGGGCGCGGCGAGCAGGGCGACACCGCGACGATCACGTTCAGCGAGGCGATCGAGCCCGACTCGATCCTCGACGGCTGGGACGGCACGGCGACCGACGTGCAGGCCGCGATCATCGACGGCGGCGGCTCGGGCGACGACCTGCTGCGCGTCTACGACGAGTCGGCGCTCGACCCCAGCAAGTACCTCCCGACCGGGACGATCGACCTCGGCCGCTCGGACTTCGTCACGAGCGGCTCCTACGCGGTCTTCGGGCTCGCGAGCGGCGATGGGACGTCGTCGAGGATGACGCTCAGCGGCAGAGTCCTCACGATCACGCTCGGCTCGCTCGACTACGGCACGTCGAACACCTCCACCGGAGCCGGCACCGAGCGCTACACGCCGGTCACGACCCTCACCGACCTCGCCGGCAACGCCGCCACGACGACGGCGGTCGCCGGCAGCGGAACGTCGCACCGGGTCTTCTAGGCCGGCGGCTCCGCCCGCCCCAGCGCCTCCGCGAGCCTCGCCCGCGAGCCGCGTCCGGTCAGGCCGAGCTTCACGTAGCTGCGGGAGAGGTGGGTCTCGACCGTCTTGAGGCTGACGTAGAGGCCCTGGGCGATCTCCGCGTTGGTGGCGCCGGCCGCCGCCAGCTCGGCGACCCGCAGCTCGCTCGCGGTCAGCGCGTCGCGGCCCGCGAGCACGGTCCGGGGGCGCCGGCCGCCGCACGCGCGCAGCTCCTGGTCGGCCTGCGCGAGCAGGCGCTGCGCGCCGCACTCCTGCGCGAGCCGCAGGGCCGCCGCCAGCGGCTCGCGTGCCTCGCGGCGGCGGTTCCCCCGCCGCAGCGCGGCGCCCAGCTCGACCAGCGAGCGCGCCTCCTCCAGCCGCCCCGGCGAGCCCGCGAGCACCGCCGCCGACTCGCGCAGCAGCTCGATCCCGGCCTCCCCGTCCCCCAGCACGCCGACCGTCCGCAGCGCGATCCCGAGCGGCCGCGCGAGCCCGGTCGGCCGTGCCAGCGCCAGCTCCTCCGCCGCCAGCCGGCGCGCCTCCGCCCGCTCCTCGACCGGCAGCGCCAGCGCGAGCGCCGAGCGCCAGCTCGAGAACACCGGCCCGAAGCGCAACGCCTCCATGATCACCCCCGCCGCGCGCAGGTCGGCGATCGCCGGCCGTCGCGCGTTGCGCGCGAGCCGCACGCGGCCGCGGGCCTCCAGCAGCATCGCGCCGCTCGCCGTCGCGAGGAAGTCCTCCGGCAGCTCGGTCTGCTCCAGCAGCGTCTCGATCGCCGTCAGCGACCGCTCGACCACTACGTCGACCAGGAGGAACGACGCGGTCGTCACGCCCATCAGCATGTCGGCGCTCCGCGCGAGGTCGAACGCCGTGCTGAGGTCCGCGTCGGCGGCCGCGAGATCGCCGCGCCGCGCGTGGATCCACGCGCCGTAGCCGACCGTCGTCATCA